>JABUFB010000009.1:300000-466427 GCA_013314775.1 Armatimonadota bacterium
GGCCTATCGGCGGCCGTATGTCGCTTTTCGTCGGGGTGCCGAAGACCGCATTGGAGCCCACGTAATCGGCGCCGTCAGCCACGGCCTGCTCAAGTTCGGCGCGGTCATGGGCCGTCACGCCGAGTATCCTGTCCGGGCCGATAATCCGTCGGACCATTGCGGCGGGGATATCGTCCTGCCCAACGTGCACCCCGTCCGCACCCACTGCAAGAGCGACGTCCACACGGTCGTTGATAAGCAACGGAACTCCTGCCGGGCGCGTGACTGCCAGGCACTCCAGAGCCTCAGCCACGAAATCCCGGGCGCAGAGGTCCTTTTCGCGGATCTGCACCACCGTCACGCCGCCGGCAACGGCTGCCGCGACAACGTCAGCAAGTCTGCGGCCCGCAAGGAGGGCCCTGTCCGTGACAAGGTACACAGAGTAGTCCGCGCGATGAATGCTTTTGTCAGTCTGGTCTTTGGACATGGGGCCAATATACCACGGCTCGGCAGCCCGGCAAAGGCCTCGCCGCTGTTTTGACAACCTCTCGGCACAGGTCTATAATCGAATCGTTGTGGAGAGCCGACCCGTCCTCGAGGTGTCGGCCATTTTTTCCTGCCAGGGGAGCCGTACGTATGCGCAAGATTCAGCGTGCTCTCATCAGCGTAAGCGACAAGACGGGTGTTGTTGAGTTTGCCACCGCCCTCGTGGACCTGGGCGTGGAGATTTTGTCGACCGGCGGAACCCGACGGAAGCTCGAAGAGGCCGGGATTCCAGTCAAGGCGGTCGAGGACTACACGGGCTTCCCCGAGATCATGAACCACCGCGTGGTCACTCTGCACCCCCGGGTGCATGGTGGTCTGCTTGCCGTGCGCGATAACGCCGAGCACATGCGCGAGGCCGACGAACTGGGCATCCAGATGATCGACATGGTCGTGGTCAACCTGTATCCCTTCCAGGATACGGTGGCCAGGGAGGGCGTCACGCTGGATGAGGCGGTGGAGAACATCGACATCGGCGGGCCCGCCATGCTCCGTGCCTCTGCCAAGAACCACAAGTACGTCGCCGTGGTCTGCAAGGTGGAGTTCTATGATCAGATCCTCGCCGAGATGCGCGCCAATGACGGTTGCCTGAGCTTCGCGACCCGCCAGAAGCTGGCCCTGGAGGCCTTCGCGCACACCGGACAATACGACGCCGCAATTGTGAAGTACCTGTGCGAACAGACCAAAGAGGCGGACCAGAAGCTGCCGAAGTACTTCGCCCCGTGGTATGTGAAACAGGGCGGGGATCTGCGCTATGGCGAGAACCCTCACCAGGCCGGTGCGGCATACGCGCAGATCGGGGCCGCAGAGCCTGGCATCGCCCGGGCCGAGAAGCTCCTGGGCGAGAAGGAACTCTCCTTCAACAACTACCTGGACCTCACCGCTGCTCTCGAGTGCGTGCGGGAATTCGAGGAACCCACCGCCTGCGTGATCAAGCACCTGAACCCCTGCGGTCTCGCCAGTGCTGACACCATTGCCCAGGCCTTCCAGGATGCATGGTCCGGCGACCCGATCTCCGCTTTCGGAGGCATCTTCGGGTTCAACAGGCTGGTGGATGCGGAAGTTGCGGCAATGATCGGCAACAATGACTTTCTGCGCGAGGTGATTGAGCCGCGGTTCCGAGAGGAGAGCGGTGACACCGAAAGCTTCATCATCAGCGCCTTCCCCGAGTGCGTCATCGCGCCGGACTACACCGACGAGGCCCTGGAGATCCTGAAGCAGAAGAAGAACGTGCGGGTCATGCGGATGAAGGATTTTGCGCCTCCGGGGAGGTTCGCAGACTACGACGTGAAGAAGATACCCGGTGGTGCCGTGGTGCAGGAGCCTGACAGCCTCACGGTGTCGCGCGCAGACGTGAAGGTGGTCACGAAGCTGCAGCCTACCCTGGAGCAACTCGAAAGCCTGTTGTTCGCGGACAAGGTGGCCAAGCATGTGAAGAGCAACGCCATCGTGCTAGTCCAGGGGAAGCGGCTGGTGGGATGCGGGGCCGGTCAAATGAGCCGGATCGACTCATCTCTCATCGCCGCGCGCAAAGCGGGCAAGCGCGCCCAGGGCTCGTGCCTGGCTTCGGACGCCATGTTCCCCGCGGCAGACGGACTGGTATCCGCGGCGACAACGGGCGCGGTGGCAATCATCCAGCCGGGCGGTTCGGTGAAGGATGATGAAGTCATCCGCGCGGCTGACGAAGCGGGCGTCGTGATGGTTCTGTCGGGGATGCGTCACTTCTGGCATTGATGCGGGCACCCAGTTTGGCTCAGCTCGGAGCGGGATCCCGTGGCCGATGACCTCGAACTCACGGCATTTGAGAGGGAGCTGATCCGCAGGCTCCGCGCACTTTCGTTCGAGCAGAGACAGCGAATCTCTCGAGCGATACTGGGGCTGCAGCGTGAGCAAGGGGTCGTGCCCACGGACGATCGCGAGAAACCCGGACCCGGTAAGTCATCCGGGCCTTTGTGGAACATGGCGCCGGACGAGATTGCCGAGCTGCGGCGGTCACTGGCCGAGGCCGAAGAGGACCCACCCGACGAGAATGAGTAGAAGAACCCCCTGATCCAAGACAGCATCCCGGACCGGTGAACCAGGCCGGTCCCGCCAATTCTTTGACGGGGAGCGTGATCCGCGAAATGCCCCACCTCGGCCGCTGCAAGTGGGCAAGAGGCGGTTGCGGTACGCGCCCCGGTTCGGTGGCCCCGTAACACTATCCGCAGGCCACGCCACGGGAACCGGGGCACTGAAAACGCCAGGCCGTACCCGCCACGTCCGTGGCTCAACCTGCTTTCGGAGGAAGTCCGCACCATGATGGAGCGCAGTATTCTCGAGGCTGATTACGAACTCGCCCGCATCATGCAGGCCGAGCTTGAGCGCCAGCAGCGCACACTGATGATGATCCCGTCGGAGAACTACGCCAGCCGCGCAGTCATGGCCGCGTGCGGCTCGGTCCTCACCAACAAATACGCCGAGGGGTACCCCTTCAAGCGCTACTATAATGGCTGCGAGAATTACGACAAGATCGAGCAGCTCGCGATCGATCGCGCCAAGGCCATCTTCCGGGCCGAGCATGCCAATGTCCAGCCCCACACCGGCACCGCGGCGAATATGGCGGCCTACTGGGCGCTCCTGGAAAAGGGCGACCGGATACTTGCAATGAGCGTCCCGCAGGGCGGACACCTGACCCACGGCGACAAGGTGAACTTCAGCGGACAGAACTACGATTGCCACTTCTACGGTCTCGATCCCGACACCGACCAGCTCAACTATGACGCCATTGCCGAGGTGGCCCGTGAGGTTCGCCCGAAGCTGATCATCGCCGGGGCAAGCGCCTACCCGCGGATCATCGACTTCCGACGGTTCAAGGAGATCGCGGACGAGGTGGGCGCATTCCTGATGGCAGACATCGCCCATATCTGCGGCCTCGTCGCGGCTGAGTGCCACCCGGATCCGGTGCCGTATTGCGACGTGGTGACCTCCACTACCCACAAGACCCTGCGGGGGCCCCGCGGCGCCCTGGCGCTGTGCAAGGAGAAGTGGGCGAAAGCTCTGGACCGCGCGGTCTTCCCCGGCGTGCAGGCCGGCCCGCTCATGCACATCATCGCGGCAAAGGCTGTCGCTTTCCGAGAGGCCCAGGAGTTCGGGTTCCGCGAGTACCAGCGTCAGATCATCCGCAATGCGCAGGCTCTCGCGCGCACGCTGCAGGAGCATGATTTCGACCTGGTGACCGGCGGCACCGACAATCATCTGCTGCTGGTACGGCTCACCAACAAGAACATCAGCGGCAAGATCGCCGCGGATTTGCTTGAGACCGCCGGCATCGTGCTCAACAAGAACCTGGTGCCCAACGACCCCCTTGGGGCGCAGGAAACATCGGGCATTCGCCCTGGAACGCCCGCGATCACTACGCGCCAGATGAAGGAGCCGGAGATGAAGCTCATCGGCGACTGGATCGCACGTGTCATCCATGAAGGCCGCAACTCCGATGGCTCGCCCAACGAGACCGTACTCGCGCAGGTGCGCAAGGAAGTTGAGGAGCTCTGCGAAGCCTTCCCGATCTACCAGAGCCTCTGAAGCACCGCGCCGACAAGCGTCTGCGTAAGCCAAAGGGCCTGCTCCCACTGGGAGCAGGCCCTTTTGTTCACCGGGAACGGCCGAATCAGAGCTGACCGGGCATGGGTGGCGGCTTGAGGACCTCGATCCGCTTCTCGAATTCCTCACGCAACCTCTTGTCGCCAATGCGCACCTTTGCCGCCTTGCGGGCTTCGAGCAGCCACTGCCCCCGCATCAGCTGGGTCTTCTCGTGGATCAGACGCTGGCGAATCTGGTCCCTGACCTCCTCAAGGGTCAGAGGCCCGGCGGGCTTGCGATCCAGCACCTGCAGGATCACCCAACCATCAGGCACCTGGATGATGTCGCTGATTGCGTTTGGCGTGAGCTTGAAGGCCACGTCGGTAATGGCTTCCGCGTAGTCGTCCTTTTCGAAGTACCCCATGTCACCGCCCTCAGCGGCGGTTGCGGCATCCTCTGACAGGCTCTTCGCCAGACCCGCGAAATCGGCTTCAGGGTCTTTCAGCACCTCAGCGACAGCCTCAGCGCTGCCGCGGTCGGTGAACAGCATCATCCGTGCGTGCACCCGGGGTCCGCGCTCGAACTCCGAGACGTTCTCGTAGTAGTATTGACTGATTTCGTTGTCCGTGACCTTGACTTCCTCACGGGCGATGCGGTCCAGGAGTACGTCTGTCTCGACGCTGTGCGCGTAGGCATCCATCGGGATGCCGGTCTCGTCCAGGCGGGTCTTGAGGTCGGCCATCGATCCCACCCGGGCAGCTGCTCGCTCAACGGCCAGCCGCCGATCTTCCTCCGTGAGCTTGATGCCGCGCTTTGCCGCTTCCTGTCGAATGATGGCCTCATCCACCAGGTCCATCAGCACCACCGGCCCCTGGCGCTCTTCGAGTTCCCGCAGAAGCTCACCGTAGGTAATGTCCTGGCCGTTGACTGTGGCCACGACCCTTCCCCGATCTATATCATCGCCACACGATGCCATGCCCAGGGGCGTAAGCGCCAGGATGAGCATGAGGACCGCGGAGGCGGCCCGGCGCAGAAGGGGAACGAAGAAACATGTGAAGCTTGAGACGATTCCAGACCATTGCGTCATGCAGCACCACATCGAAAGACCCCTGGTCCAGACAGCTCGAAGGCTGGCGAATAGGGAAATGATGCCGGGGAAACCCGGTACTTTTGTCCGGCTATTCGACACAAGATGCGCGTGCCCGTTGCAGCGGACGCGCCGACGTCGGCGTGGCGGATCAAACCGTGACTTCGCCCGTGATCTCTGTGTCTTCATGCTGGTAGGGCGGTGCGCACAGACACAGGATCCGGAGCGGCTCCGGCCCCACGCATAGAACACTGTGTTCGCAGCCCGGCGGGATCAGGACGGCGTCCCCCGGCCGCAAATCAAGCTGCAGCGCACCCAGGTTCAGCACGCCCTCCCCCGCGAGGACGTAGTAGACCTCTTCGCTCTCGCGGTGTACGTGCGAATGGGTTCGCTGCCCCGGATTTAGAACGGCCTCGGCCAAGCTCAGGTTCCGGCTGCCCTCAGTCTCAGGGCGCACCAGTTCGCGGATCACCGAGCCATCAAGGGTAACGTAGGGCTCTCCCGGCACACTCTGCCTCCGCCTGGATTTAACTCGTTGCGGAATCCTGCTGTGCTTCCCAGTCCCTCAGCGCCGGCAGATTAGCCTCGACCTTTGCGAAGACATCAGCCAGTCGCTGCATATTCCCCTCATCCGGTGTCACGTAGTTCCAGCCCATCTCCACGGAACGCGCGATCTTGGTCTCGCAGTTGGGAACCGCCACGTCACGGTAGTCAATGCCATTCTGGCGCAGCGGCTCGGTCCACATGACTTTCGGGCCGTCGTATGTCTGCCAGTGCAGCCGCGGCCAAGTGGTAATCGGCGATGGCACGTACTGGTAGCAGCCAACGCCCTCGGCTGCCATGGCTGCAAAGAAGGTACCCTTGCGCACGCCCGCATATTCCTGGTCGTAGTTCATGGTGAGCATGTGGTAGACCGGCTCGTCGCCGGGCGCGTATTCAGGGAAGCTGACCACGCGCAGGCCGGCCATCTTTTCCCGGAACCAGGCAACGTTCCGGCGCCGCCCTTCGTTCTCCTCATCCAGCTTCTTGAGTTGTTCGGTGAGGATCACCGCGATCATCGGCGAAAGTCGGTACGTGTAGACCAGGGAATCGACATACTTACCGAATCGTTCTCGTGGGAAGTCCGGCTCGGGCGAGCGGCCCATGTGCTGACCGCAGAGCGCCGCTTTCCAGTACACATCCGGGTCCGGCGTCACCATGTAGCCGCCCTCAGCGCCGGCAAGGAGCTTCCCGCCCATGCAAGAGAAGCCCGCGGCGTGGCCGAAGGTGCCCACCTTGCGCCCCGCGTGGATGGAGCCGTGGGCCTGGCTGCCGTCTTCAATCACCACCAGTCCGTGGCGGTCGGCGATCTCCCGGATCGCAGTCATGTTCGCCGCCTGGCCGAAGATGTGCACTGCGAGGATAGCCTTGGTGCGGGGGGTGATCGCAGCCTCGATCTTCGCCGGGTCGATGAGACCAGTCTCCGGGCAGACATCCACAAAGACCGGCACCGCGTTGTTATGCAGGATGCAGGCGATCGACGCGCCCCAGGTGAAGGGCGTGGTGATGACCTCGTCGCCCCAGGAGATCTCCAGGCCGATCACGGCGCTGTGCAGAGCCGAGTGGCCGGAGCTGGTGACCATGCAGTGCGGAACGCCTTGCCAGTCGGCGATAGCCTGCTCGGCTTCGGCGATCTCGGGGATGGTCTTGTTCAGGCCCACTGTGCGGGGCTTGGAGAGCATCTCAGCCACTCGGTCCAGCGTGTGCTGGGAGAACCGCGGGTGCGGGTCAGCCGGGGGCGCGCCCAGAGGAGTGCCGCCGAGAAGCGCGAGGTCGCTTGTGCTCATAGTGCTGCCTCCAGCGAGAGAGATGGGCATTGCGCGGAGCGACGCTGGATTGTAACCCCTGCCCGTGGCGGTGGCAAGCGCCCCCTGGCGGTCAAATCACCTCAAGGTAGTCCTTGTCCGGCAACTGAGGGAAGGGCGCCGTGGGCAGCGTCTGGTACCAATAGGCCACCGAGGCGATGTCATCCTGCAGGGGCAGGTAGCGGTGGTCACTGCGCCATCCCAGAGCCTGGATAGTCACCCGCAGGTCCTCTTCGAACCGAATTGGGTCCATGATGTGCCAGCGGTACATGCCGAAACGGGTCTGTGAGGAGTAGACGCCGTCAGGGCGGATCACCTGGCACAGCCCCGCATACGGCGTGGTGAATTCCTGGTACTGATGAGTGTCGCGATTCTCGAAGTTGTAGGAGCCGCAGAAGTAGTCCTCGGTACCCGTGCCGCAGATGGTGGGGAACTCCCCGTCGCCATCCATGAAGAACTTGATCTCGCCCTCGCCCCACCAGCCCGTGTTATTGACTCCCCAGGCCATATAGGTGCCCACGTACTGCCCGCGCCCGCGCACACCGTCGAGGATCGTGTAGACATCCTTGTACGGCAGCGGGTTGGTGCGGCGGAACTGGGCGTGGAAGTACGCGCAGTCCTCGGGCACTTCAGTCAGTGTGTAGTCGATCTGGTAATACAGCGTCATGGCTTCGGAAGCGATGTTGGTGACGGTCATCCGGCAGCGTTTGCGGAAAGGCATCTCCCAGTAACAGTTGAAGGCGCTCCCAGGGTTCACGCACACCGGCAGCGACGAGACAGGCGCGTACTTGCCCCATCCGCAGGCGAAGAAGTCACCGACGGGACACTCCACCGCCGGGGTATCCTGGTCGTCCCAGTAAATGCGCAGGATCGCGAAGCGCCAGTGGCCGGTGGGAGTCATCCACACGTGCTGGATCGCGCCCGAACCGTGGATGTCGCACAGGGTGAATGTCGCCCCGGCTTCAATGCGCACCGAGGGCGAGATCTTCCAGCCCTGGCCGAGATCCCGGGCGCAATGGGCACCGGTGCCCTCGGTGGCCATTCCCGCCTTGCCCTTCTCGCCGGTGAAGTTTTCGGCGGAAATGGAGCGGGTCTTCGCAGACGACAGGCGCGACAAGTTCCCCAGGTTCATCCCAAGACCATTGAAGCCCGACATGGTGGTTCCTCCAAGGATTGATTGGTCATCTTGCGGACAGAGACCCTCGTGCTTCCGTCTGGCGCGGGCGTTCCGCCCGCGTCTGCCTTCCTCCCCTGCCATTTCGCTGATCAGACGCGCACTTCGGCAAATCCGTCCAGCCTGTCAATGTCCACGACACGCCGAACGCAGCCGTCGCCATCGTTGTCCCAGATCGTCAGCGGGGACGGACCATCGGTGACGCCGGCAAGCTCGCACTGCAAGCCTCCGTCCGCGTAATCGGCGCGCACAAGGCGGGAGTCGTACAGGCGCTTGGTGATGACCCCAACGTGCTCGCGACCCGCGAACTCCACATCCCAGCCGTTCAGACCGCGGACAATGGAGGTGACCACAGTCTCCCAGTCTTCCGGGCTGATGGCGTCGATGCGCTCCTCATGGGTCATCAGGACGCCGAAGGCCAGGGCATCCAGTCCGAGCTTGATATTGCGCACGCCCTGAGCCGCAGCTTCAGCGACTTTCGGCGTCTCGGATTCTCCCAGAAACGGCACGCGGCCGCTGAGGATATCGCCGGTCATGTGGGTCTTGCTGGCGTGTGACACGGACATATTGATGAAAGTGAGTCCGCTTCCGTACGGGCAACGTTGGATGACGAGGCCGAATCGGCCGGACCTGCCCCGGCTCCCGTAGGGTCCCGGTCGCCAAGCAGGCTGGTTGCCGTAGAGCTGCCCGACCACGCTATTGTTGCAGGGCATGTCCGCTCCGCGCTCCAGGAACAGGGGTACGGCGCGCCAGGCGATCTCCCCGAAATGGGCATTGATCACGCGGCTGTGCCGGATGCCGGCCCTTGCGAAAGCCTCATCCATGCGCTGGAAATTGCGGCGGATTGTGGCCGAATCCAGGTCGCGCCCGGTGTTGTGGTCCAGCGACAGGCCCTCGAAGACCGTCACCTTGCCTCCATTGGACAGGTCGGGCTTATCCGGCGATACGGCGAAGGGTTTGTAGTTCGCGCGGGCCTTGTAGAAGTCGTCGCGGAAGGCATGCATGGAGAAGTCCGCGCCGCCGGCATCGAACAGGCGCTTTGCGGCAGCCCAGTCCGACGGCCCCATCTCGTCGATGAACAGGCCGAGATTGGGCTTGATGCCGAACCGGTTCATCACATCCACGTAAGCGAAAGCGCCGTAGGTGCCGTTGCAGTCGTCCATGCGGGCCGTAACGAAGGGCGGGATGCAACGCATGGCAAAGGGCTTCCTTGCAGCCCAGACCAGTGAGCGCCAGAGAAGCCCGTCGGCGCCCTGAACATGGCCGAAAACGTCTTCGCCGTAGAGTCGTTCGCCGGTGCCGAAGATGACCACACGGCCCTGTCCCACTTGCCTGCACACGAGAGCGGGATCGCCTGCGCTGGTGGCAAGGAGCGTTTCCCAGCCATCGGCGGCGGGGAAAGCGGTGACGGCCAACGGCGCATCAAGCTCGAGTTCCTCGTCCTGCTCATGCCCGAAGGTGATGAAGTTCGGCGCAGATGGGAAACGCAGAACCGGGGTTTCAGCGCAACGCAACTCGCTCGGGGCCAGCGCGCGCAGAGCACAGGGCCATGCGTTCACTTCGCGGTCCATTGACAGGAGCCCAGCACCGGCCGCAACGGCTTCGGCGATCTCAGTCGCAACGACATCGGTCAGGCCCGCCCCCGCACCATCATGGGCGAGAACATACAGGCCGCGCGGGGTAACGTGGTGGGGCGGCTGGGGCATGTAGTCGCCGCATTCGAGCACCTCCCATGGAACACCGAAATGGTCGAGCGCAGCGAAGACGGTGGTGTCTGACAAGGCGCGCTGGGCCCTGCGGCGACTGTCGAGAACAACGAGCACACTGCGGTTTCCGGCGGGCATGATCCAAGCTCCTGGCGCGACATGATTGGGTGCAGAGGGCAATTCGTCGTTGGCCCCGCGAGACCCTCCGCGCGGGAGGTTGCTATGCGGTGTGCGGGGAATTGGTGAACACGTCATCTAGGAGGCAGACCATGACTGCCAGGAGCCGAGTTCTCACCTGCCTTGTGTTTGCGGTGTGCTTAGCGACGTCAGGCCTCGCTGATACGACCAACCAGGACCCGCCGGAGGCGGGAGGAGGCACTCGGATGCCCAAACTCACCGGACCCCTTTTCAACCAAGATTGTACCGATTTCTTCTACACGAACTACATCACCGAGGATAAGGACGCCGGGGCCGAGATAGACAGGTACTTCGACGTGCTGGCAGACGCAGGAGTGAAGGTGCTGCTGATCAACACGAACGCTCGGAAGACCAATTACAAGAGCGAGGTGTGGGAGACCTTCTGGGATGGCTACGACCCGAAGGCCGGAGACGACCACCCCTTCATCCAGTCGCTCGGTCCCGGGGACACCGCGGGTTACCGGCGGATGACCCACAGCATGATGGAGATCGATCGGCAGGGCGTGGACTACCCGGCCCGAGTCATCGAGCGCTGCCGGGTGCGCGGGGTATCGCCGTGGATCAGCCTGCGCATGAATGACGTGCATTTCAATGACAACCTCGACCACCCTTTCCACGGCGCAATCTGGCGCCAGGAAGAATTCCATCGCGGCGGCGGGGGCTACTACGGGCGCGGGCTGGACTACGCGCATGCCGAAGTGCGCGACCTGTATCGTGCGTTGATTGTTGAAAGCCTTGGACGCTACGACATGGACGGCCTGGAGCTGGATTTCATGCGGGAGCCTTACCTGTTCCGACCCGGCGCGGAGCAGGAGGGCCGCGCGATCCTGACCCAGTGGATACGGGAGATAAGTGCTCTCGTCAAGGAGGCGGCCGAAAAGCGCGGACACCCGATCCTGCTTGGAGTGCGCATGCCATCGCACGTGGAAGTGGCCCTAAGTTGGGGGCTTGACGCGCCGGCATGGGCCCGAGAGGGTCTGATCGACCTTGTGGTGGCGACTCCGCGCTGGGCCACGCTGGAGTATGACATGCCCCTCGGGGATTGGAAACAGGCGCTGGAGGGGACCGGCGTCACGCTGGCAGGTGGGCTGGAGATCCTGCACCGGCCAATGCCTTCCGGTCCGGCGGTACCGGTGACCAGAGAACAGGCTGCCGGAGCCGCAACCGCGGTGCTTGCTGCCGGAGCCGACGCGGTCTACCTGTTCAACTACTTCAGCCCTATCGCTAACAGCCCGGCCTGGACGCCCGAGGGGTACCGCACAACACTGAGCGCCATGTCCTCACTGGACGCGATCAGCGCCCTGCCCCGAAGGCATGCCATCACCTGGCGGGACATCGTCGGGTGCGGTGAACAGTACCAGGCGCCTCTTCCGGCCGAAGGCAAGAGCCTCTCGTTCCAAATCCCCACCGGACCGAAGCCGGCCGACAACGCACGAGTCTGGGTCGAAGTCCATGTCGAGAAGCCCGACAGCCCGCCGATTGTCAGCCTCAACGGCAAGACCTGCAATCTGCGCGAGGGCGAGACCGGGGCGGCAGGGGCGCTCATTTACGATGCGCCGGCGAATGCGCTGCCGGGCATGCAGCGAGACACCGTTGGGATCGCCGCGGTCGGCGACGCAACGGTGAAAGTCATGGGCGTCGAGATCCGCATCGGGCCGTAGGAGCCGCAGCGTATGCCCGGTGGGTACAGGCACCGGTTCCGTATGGCCCTCGGAGCCGGACTTCAGTCCGCCATGAGTTTCGAATGCCAGTCCTCCACCAGGCGTTTGCAGGCACGCCCATCCCTTGGCTGTGAGCACTAGTTCGGGAAATGTTTGCCCAGTTCGAGCGGGAAATCACTTCCCGCGCTGCACCGTCACCGGCAGCTTCCCCGGACAGGTGCGCTTGCCCAGTGTCGCCTCGGCGACCGCGCGAAGTGTGAAGTCATCGCCGCCGTAGCCAATGACCACCGGCACACTGCCCGGCAAGTCTGACAGGGCGTAGGGCGACTCGAAGAGCATCATGGCGCGCAGCTTGTCCGAGGCTGCGACTTCCTGCCACATTGCTGCCTGAGTGCGGGGCAGGCGAACGCCTTCGCCTTTGTACGAGGTGATATGCGCGAAGGTAGCGCCGAGAATCGCGCTGGCGGAAGAGACTCTCTCGCGCACCCGAGCAAGATCCTCCGGGGTAGTGTTTTCGTCGCACACAATGGCGCTCCAGCCAGGCCTGTCACAGACGGGCCCGGTCAGAGGATGCACCCCAGCCAGCGCCTTCCCGTCATGTTCGTCCGCAAGGCCTTTGCCATGGCGCACCGGGTCGTCGCAGATGACCAGCAGAGGCCGGTCGCCCAGTTCCAGGCCGCCCGCCGGAAGATCCCCCGAGAGCGTCACCGACGCCTCAGCCAGTCGTCGCCCCATGTCGTGCAGGACGCGGCGGATCTCGTCATCGGGGGGCAACGCAGGCGCCTGCAGCCGTCGGGCCTTGAGATTGCGCACCCGCGCGGCTGCTTCGCGCAGGCGAGATTCCGGGACGCGGCCATCCAAGCACGCGGCCACGACCGCTTCCACGGAATCCCCGGGCGGTCGCTTGTAGTCGATGAGTACCTGATCATGCCCAGCCGCGATAGCCATCCATGCCGCCTGGGCGGAGTCGATGGTCAGCCGCAGACCCTCCATCCCCAGGGAATCGGTGAAGATTACGCCGTCGTATCCTTGCTGTTCGCGCAGTATTCCCGTGATGAGCTTGTGACTCACGGTGGCGCAGTTGTCGGGGTCCACGGCCGGCAGGAGCAGGTGCCCGGTCATGACACTCTCCAGCCCCGCCTGCCGGGCTACGAGATACGGCGGCCACTCGATGGTCTCCAGATGCTGGCGGGAACACTCCACGGTGGGCAGGGAGATGTGACTGTCCACTGCCACGTCGCCGTGGCCCGGCCAGTGTTTGGCGCAGGGGTGCATCCCGGCCTCGATCATTCCGCGCACCACCGCTGCCCCGAGACGCCCGACCTGTTCCACGTTCTCGCCGAAGGAACGCACATTCACGATGGGGTTATCCGGGTTGGTGTTGACGTCCAGCACCGGGCTCCAGGTCACGTCGACGCCGAGACGCCGGCCTTCGAGCCCCACCGCGTAGCCCCAGTCGAAGGCCAGTTGCTCATCATCCGCCGCGCCGAGGGCCATTTGCGGCGGAACCGCGGTTCCGTCGGGTGCGAAGTAGCTCCCCGTCTCCAGGTCTGTCTGCAGCAGCAGGTATCCGGGAGCCATGGCGCGCAGTTCGGCCACGCGCTCGTGGATGTCAGCCCGCCCAACCTGGGAGTTGAGCACCGCGCCGGAAGAGATGAGCTCGTTCTCTTCGTCCTGGTACTGCACGGTATTGCGCAGGCAGAGCACTTCGGCCACCAGTGCCCGGATCTCCTGCTCGCTCATGCTTTTCACACTCCAGATCGCGGTCATTCCGCGGTTGGTCATCTTCGGCAGGACGCAATTATGTATTCAGCAGCCGCACTGTCAAGATCCGCCGCGGCGGTATCGTGACCTGCACACGGTGCGGGGCGACACGAGACACGCTGCCGGGGTCGTCGGGCGCATAGCCTTCGGTGATGGTCGCGGGTTCGGCATCCGCGAGGCTGGTGAAATTGACCACGATCGCTGCATCCGCAACGCGAGGCGCTGGGTTCCACAAGCGAAGGATATGCCCCCGGCCATCTTCGGCGGGCTTCAGTGCAAGAGGCACCAGCGGGTCGCCGGAGAGTTCCAGGAGGCTTGCGGACGTGGGCAGGCGGCCCTCGCGGCGGCGTTCGAGGAAGATGGTTCGCGCAGGGGTCATCTGGTCGAGGCCGATGCGACCTGCAAGCCCGTCATCCGGCGCCCCTGTGCGGCTTGTGAAGACGTGCCGGAACAGCACGCTGCCGGTCTGCGAGACGCTGAAGTTGGTGCCGAAGTTGTTGGTGAAGAGGGTCGAATACACCCACCCGTTGCGCACCTGCTCCAGCGCGATCGGTGGATGATGGGCCCTCGCCGGGACCCGGGCGCTGTGGGCGGGGGAGACATACCCCGGCCACAGGTCACCGAGGCAGACCAGGGGCGCGTCCAGGCTGGACCAGACAACTGCGCCGTCCGCCCCGGACACGCAGACCCAGTCCTGCACCGCGAGGGTGTCCCAGTAAGCGCCGGGCAGGAAGTCCTCCACCGGGCTCACGCCGCTCAGGGCGCCCTGATAGCGGAACCTCGGTTGCTCAAACCGGAAAGGGAAAGCGAGGTGTGCGTCCAGCGCGGGGGTCGCATCCTTGAGCACTCGGGTGGCGAGTTCAACGCGTTTGATGCCCATCCGGAGCGTGATGGTCTGGGTGATTTGCGGATGCCCGGGCGCTGATCCGGTGCGGCGCAAGCGGCTGTAGACCGGCCCGGTGTGCTCGATGGTCCACGGGCCGAACTGCGCCGGGATCGCCATCGCGTCGTCGGGCCCCCGGACCACGAAGTCTCCGAGTCCGTGGGGCGCGCCGTAATCAAGCAGTTCGCGGCCCGTCTCGCGGTCGATAAGGCTGGCGATGTGGCCGGACGCAGTAAGCTCCAGGCGGTAGTGATCGCTCTCAACCACCCGCGCGCAGACATCCAGGGCGACGACCTCCGGCACGTCCGTTAGCGGCTTGAGCTCGTAGACGCGGTAGCCGCAGGCAGGGAGGTCGCGGGCCAGGAAATGCAGGTCGCTCAGCAGGCCCGAGGGGTGTTCCATGCCGCCGTAACGCAGGCCGCCGCGACCCAGGCCGACGCGTTCGGGAGCGAAGGGCACCGTCTCGGAGGCGTCCTCCACCGGCGCGATCTGGAAGTCCACGGCCTGTCTCGAGACCACATCCACAAGCTGGAATCTGCCCGCCACCAGCTCGGGCGGCGGGTGAGCATGCCAGCGGTCGGTCAGGGGCACGCCGCGGAGGAAGGTCTCCTCGTCCGAGGTCTTTGCGGGCAGGCGGGCCATAGTGCTGCCGCAGTTCTCGAACTCCCGCATCGGGGTGACCACGGGGACGCTGCGCATCCACGGGAGCGGGTTGAAGACGGCGATGTAGAACCCCTCCCCCGGCAGGCGCACATGGTCGGCGATCCGCGCGATTGCAGTGTCCTCCACATTCCCGGCGATTGCCGCAGCCCGGTGTGCGTGGACGGCTTTCTCATGCTGGGAGGCCCTGCATCCCGGACCGCAGGGGAAATGGTGACCCCAGGTGTGCTCGTCGTGCCAGAGCACGTCCTCATAGGCTTCGTCCAGCGCATCCCCAGGATAGGCGAAGTCCGTCACCGCGGAGGCGAGAGACGCCAGACGCTCTGCGTTGAGCAGGTCGGTCTTGCCGGCCCGGTTGGTCGCAGTTGCCTCGGCGGTGGATCCAGCGCCCACGGGGTAATCCGGCCCCGGAAGCTCTCCACGGAAGACGGGCAGGTCATCGGGAAACTGGGAAGACAGGTCCTCAAAGAACATCGCGTTCGTGCTGAGGATCAGGCGCGGGTATGTCCACTTCGCGTTCCAGTCGCGCACCGTCCGGCAGTAGTCCTGGATGTACGGTGAATTGTCGCGGGCGCCCCCGATCACCGTCCAGCGCACGGTGCTGAAAGGGTATTCGGATTCCGAGAGTTCCTGGAGGCGGTCGGCGAGGCCCGGAAGGGACGGGTACGGGCCGCTTCCGGCGCCCGAGTTGTCCCACAAGAGGACCCGGCGACCAGAGGGCGCCTCCCACCAGAAGCAGCCGGGGCGGCCCTTCGGGAAGAGGGCATCGTCGTCCCAGAAAGATTGCATCGACGGCCGGCACCAGTCCCAGTAACGGGGCAGCGCGGGGCAAAAGATGCGAATCCCCGCCTCGACCAGGATCTCCGCAAGACCCCAGCTCATGCCGGGCACGTCATTGTGTTCGGCGCTCGTGATGGCGAACCCATGCTCCCGGGCCAGCCGCGCCGATGGATACAAGCAGCGAATCAGGGACTCGTGCCCGCATAGTTCGGTGGTCATGTTGCCAAAGAGCGCGGTCAGTTCGAAACGCCCCTCGCGCAGGAGGGCGATCATCTTCGCAATCCGGTCAGCCGGGGCGCGCCGGAGGAACTCCAGGAGTGACCAGGCCTGCTCGATCACCAGCCGGAAACGGGACTCCTCGGGCCAGTCGGCAGTTGCCTCCGCCATGTCCAGGGCTGCATCGAGAAACTGCACATGCTCACGCAAGACAACGGATGCCAGGTTGGTGTAGCCAACATCGTGGTGCGAGCGTTGGGTCACGTGCACCGTCCATTTGCGCGGCGGATGCAGAGTGACTTCATGGGCAATGGACTCACGGCCCGGCACGCTGAGCGAGACGGTGACCGGCGTGGCCTGCCGGGGAGCAGGGATGCGCAGTTCGTGAGTGGATTCGCCTCCCGCAATGTGAACGCGATCCGCCGCAAGCAGGTCGGCCGCACCCCTCATTTCCAGGGCAGCATCCGCGGGCAAGCCGCCGTTTTCGACGACCACGCGCACAATCTGGCGCAAATCACTCTCCGGCCCCGACAGGAACGCAGTGGGGGCGACCCGGGCAATGCGCAGGCTTGACATGGGACATGCACCGCCAGTGGATGGATGAGTAACTGCACGGACCGCCGTTCTCAGAGACTGTCCAGCCAACCCTCAGCCAAGCGCGCGCCGTACACCTGTGGGTGGCCGCCGCGAGTAGATGCGAAAATGATCCACTTGTTGTCAGCGGTCATGTACGGGTGGGCGTGGGCCCACTGCTTGCCATCATAGACGGTGCGGGTGAAAGCGACGCGCTTGCAGTTGCCGGTTGCGAAGCTGCCCACGTACAGCGGGACGCCCTCCTCATTCGTGTCGCAGATGAAGTACCTGCCGCAGCGGGAGACACTGATGTGGTTGAAGCGCAGCTTGCCCTCGTACGCAGGCACAGGGCCGGGATCGCCCACTCTGGCGGTCCAGACGTTGGTGCGGCTGTCGGGGTCGGTGCCGGTGGAGAAGAAAATGCGGTCGGTGATGCCCACCCACGCCTCATGGCCGGTGGGGCGCGGCGTGTAAGGACGATCTGCTGGGAAAGGCTTCTCCTGCCCGCCGATCTCCAGTTCGCTCAGGAGCACCTGCTTCACGTCAGGCATCTGGTTGAGCTGAATCAGCACTCGATTGCGGCCGTCCAGGGAAAACTGCTCGTGCTTGGCGTGGTATCCGGGCTTGTCCAGAAGAATGCTCCATTCCCCGGTCTGTATGTCCAGCAGGTGAACGTTGGAGGGAGCACCCTCATTGCTCACACTCACCGCGTAATAGCGGTGATCGGGCGAGACCGTACCGTAGCTGTAGTTGCCGCGTTCCGGCGGGAGCGGGGCCACGTTTTCCACCTGAAGCGTGAGGTAATTGCACCGGCGCAGCATGGGCACGCCGTCCACTGCCTGCCGGTAATACAGCCACTCGCCCCAGGCGTGGAAGGCCGGGAACGGCGGCTTGCCGACGAGCACGTCATGGCGCGAGCCGTCCACGAGGTCGAGAATGCTGATCCCGCCGGGCTGGTCGTCTGTGTTGTAGTAGCGGATGGCGATGCGTCGGCCGGTGGCGTCCCCGTAGGCCTGCTCGCCGTAGATATTGTCGGCCGGGCGCGGGTCAGCCCCGAGAAGGAACACCTGTGCGCCGCTGTCGGGGTCGATTTCGACGGGGTCTCCGAACACGTTCCTGCCTCCTGTGGGCGCCGCGTTGTCCGCGCCCTGTACTGTGGGCTGCTGCGCGCAACACGGCCACGATGCAATCACTGCCAGCGCCATCAGCCCGGTGCGCAGCACAAGCATTCGGTCTCGTCGGGACATCCGGGTCGCCTCCTGTCGCGGTACGGGCCAGGCTTCACACACTCAAGTCCAGGCAGATCGGTCATCCGAAGGTGCCGTGCTCCCGCGTCGATTGACGGCAGGACTTGGAGCCGGCCACCGTCGGAAGCAGACACCCGACAAGCATACTGTGCCTTCGCGCTAACCTGCCTGCGCGGCATACTTCTGATACCCGAACAGCAGCATGAACTCCTTGCAGCGCGCCTTCACGGCCGCGAACCACGCATCGCGGCGGGGGGCATTGGCGACGCTGGCCAGGGTGGGCTTCGCTGAGCCGTCAATGCTGAAGGCATCGCCCAGCATCCCCGCATCCCGCAGGGCGGCCAGTTCATCGGCTGGCAGGATGCGGTCCAGGTCGCCCAGCACCTGCCGCGCAACAGCTTGACCACCTTTCACCGCAAGGGTGGTGAAGATATTGATCTTCACAATCCCGTCGCGGGTCAGGAGCGGCAGGTCGGTTTCGGCGACGGAGCTTGTCCCGTGCAGGCAGAGAATGGGGCCCACCGCGGCACGGATCTCCCGGGCGCGGTCCGACAGGTACTTCGCCGGAGGACCGGTACTGCGGTGCTCGGTGCCGACATCGGGTACGATGAGGTCGACGCCGGTCTCGCGCACGAAACGCTCCGCCTGCTCGACCGTCGTCGGTCCGCCGCCACCGTGGCCGACTTCCCCGGATTCCGAAAGCTCGGCCACCGCGCCTTCCACCAGCACCCTCCCCGCCATGCGCTCCCGGTAAGCTGCCGTGAGCCGCATATTCTCTTCGAGCGGCCGCGCGCTGGCGTCATGCATCACTGAGGCGAACTGGTCGGCGAAGTCTTCCAGCAGGTCACCATCCAGCCACGGGAAAGCGTGGTCGAGGTGAGGCATCACCCGTAGACTGCGGTACGGGCTGTGCGGGCCGGTGAAGGCTTCCAGGTCCGAGAACATGAGCTGCGTTCCCAGCACCGGGTCGCCGCAGGCCGCAACCAGGCCGGCCTGACCACGGGCCGGATAGCGACCGGTCCAGGCGGGCACCACGGGCAGGTCATCCACGCCGATCTCCTGCGCGATTTCCAACGCTGCCGCCAGGACTGCTTCCAGGGTCTCGCGGTCCTCAGCGCAGAATGCCGGGAGAGCGATGCCTCGCGCGGCAGCGTCGGAATAGGCCTGCTTCACTTCCGTGTACTGCGTCACAAGAGGCATTGGGGTCTCCGTTACTTTCGGCCGGATCGGGCGTTCGGCACCCTCAGCTGCACTCGGCGGCCAGTCCCATCTTCTCGTCCCGGAAAATGCGAGGGTCCATGGAGGGCACGTCGCCGGGCACATCGGGCCGGAAGTCCATGTGGGCCAGGATGTCGCGCTGCAGGTCAACGCCCGGCGCGATCTCCGACAGCACCAGCCTGCCATCAGTCAACTCAAACACGGCGCGCTCGGTGACGTACAGCACGTGCTGGCGCTTGTCCGCAGCATACTCGCCCGAGAAGGTGACGTGCTCCACCGCATTCACGAACTTGCGGTGCTTGCCCTCGGCGACGATGGTCAAGCGTCCGTGACCGGAAGCGATCTCCAGACCGCCTGCGGTAAAGGTGCCGCAGAAAACGACCTTGCGGGCTGTCTGGGTGATATTGATGAAGCCGCCGCAACCTGCTACACGAGGGCCGAACTTGCTCACGTTCACGTTCCCTGCTGCATCCGCCTGGGCCATTCCGAGGAAGGCGACGTCCAGCCCGCCGCCATCGTAGAAGTCGAACTGCGAGGGCTGGTCGACGATGGCCTCCGGGTTCGCGGCCGCGCCGAAGGACAGACCGCCCGCGGGAACGCCTCCGATGGGGCCGGCTTCCACGGTCTGATTGAGGAAATGGGCGATGCCCTCCTCGTTCGCCACTGCTGCCACGCCCTCGGGCATGCCGATTCCGAGATTGATGATGTCTCCGGCAGAGAGTTCGAGGGCTGCCCGGCGGGCGATGATCTTCCGCTCGTCCATTGGCAGAGCGGGGATGCTGCCGAAGGGCACGCGCACATCGCCGCAGTAGGCCGGATTGTAGTCCTCCCCGAAAGTCTGCGCATGCTCACCGGGCCCAGCCACCGAGACTGCGTCTACGAGAATACCTGGCACCCGAACGTGCTGCGGCGGGAGGCTGCCCGCGGCTGCCACGCGCTTGACCTGCGCCAGCACCAGCCCTCCGCTGTTCCGGGCAGCCTGGGCGATGGCCAGCATTTCGCCGAAGAGCGCTTCGTGCTCCATGGTCATGTTCCCGCGTTCATCGGCCGTTGTGCCGCGAATGAGCCCGACATGTACCGGGAAAGCGCGGTAAAAGAGCCACTCGCGGCCGGCGAGTTCGATGACCTCCACCAAGTCTTCGGTGGTCTTGTCATTGAGCTTGCCGCCGCCATTGCGCGGGTCCACGAAGGTCTTCAGGCCGATATGGGTGATGAGCCCCGGGCGACCCGCGGCGATTTCGCGAAACAGGTGGCAGATCACGCCCTGCGGCCAGTTGTAGGCTTCGACCAGGCCCTGAACCGCGAGCTTTCCAAGGGCGGGACAAAGGCCCCAGTGTCCGCCGATGATCCGCTTCACCAGGCCCTCGTGGGCGAGATGATTGATGCCCCGACTTGCGCCGTCGCCCTGGCCGGCGGCGTAGACCACTGTGATGTCCCGCGGGTGGCCTTCTTCGAGGAACCGACGCTCGATGGCGCTGGTGAGCGCCTCGGGGTGCCCGGCGCCCACGAAGCCGCCGATGGCGATGGTTGCGCCATCGGGAATGCGTGCGACGGACTGGTCAACCGGCTGGAACTTCCCGGACATATGGTCCTCCTCTAAAGGGTCCCGACGTGCTGCACGGCGACGGCGGACGGCATCCTCATCCTCTGCGCGTCGTAGCCGACGCGGATCCCCCTCTCCTTCGCCCGCTGGCCGGGTTCAGGATGAGGGGAGAGCGGCAACGGCTGGCAAGGTGACCGCAAGCGGCCACCCGGTAAGAGCCCCCACCCCAAAGACGGCGATAGCTCACGCAAGGCGGCTACATGTACAGCCCGCCGTTTACCGAAAGCACGTGGCCGGTGATGTACTTCGCTGCATCGGATGCCAGGAACACCGCGGCGTCCGCGATTTCTTCCGCCTCACCCAGCCGGCCCATGGGTATGGATGCCAGCGTCTGCTCCAACGCCGCAGCGGGCATGGCCTGGACCATCTCCGTGTTGATAAACCCGGGCGCAATGGCGTTCACGGTGATGTTCCGCCGGGCCACTTCGCGCGCAAGGGACTTGGTGAACCCGATGAGCCCGGCCTTGCTGGCGGCGTAGTTCGCCTGGCCGATGTTCCCCGACAGCGCCACCACGGACGCGAGCGAGATGACCCGTCCGGACTGACGCTCGCGCATGTGATCAATGACTGCGCGGGTGCAGTGGAAGGCCCCTGTCAGATTCACCGCCAGCACCCGGTCCCAGGCGTCTTTGCTTAGCTTCTTCAGGGTGCTGTCGGCGGTTATACCCGCGTTATTGACCAGGATATCGAGCTTGCCGAAACGGTCGATAACCGCTTTCACCATAGCTTCCACGGCGTCGAGGTCGGTGACGTCAGCTTCCACGCAAAACGCATTGGCGCCGAGATCCCCGATCTCATCGGCCACCTGCTGCGCTTCGGCGGCGTTGTCGCGATCTGGCACCTTCACGTAATTGATGGCCACATCGCAGCCGGCCCGGGCGAAGGCGATGGCAATCGCGCGCCCTATCCCCCGGGATGCGCCCGTGATCAGGGCGCTCTTGCCGTCGAGAGGCTTTGCCAACATGTCTGTAGCCGCCTTTCGCGGTGATCAGTCCTCGTACTTGTAGAAACCCTCGCCGCTCTTGCGCCCCAGTTTCCCGCTCTTCACCATGTCCACGAGCACGGGTGGGACTCGGAAGCGTTCGTCGCGGGTATGATCCCACAACGACTGGAGTAGTGCCAGGGTCACGTCCAGCCCCACCAGGTCGGCGGTGCGCAGCGGGCCCATCTTGTGCCCGAGACCCAGTTCCAGCGAGTCGTCAATCGCCTGAAGGTCAGCGCCGGCCTGCCAGGTATCGACGGCCGTCGCCACCAATGCTCCGAAAGCACGGTTCACCAGGAAACCGGGAATGTCGGGGGCAACCACCGGCGTCTTGCCCAGGCGTTCGCACAGGGAGATGACGAAACGCGTGGTCTCCGGTGCGCTGCCTTGCCAGGGAATGACCTCCACCAGCTTCATGACCGGCACCGGGTTGAAGAAGTGCATCCCCATGAAACGCTCGGGCCGGAAGCAGCAGGTCGCGAGTTCATGGATCGGCAGCGTGGACGTATTGCTGGTGATCACCGCATCGTGGCGAGCAAGACCGCAAATCCGCCGCAGCACCTCGGCCTTGACGTCGATGTTTTCGAAGACCGCTTCCACGATCCAATCGGCTTCGGAGATGGCTAGCTCATCGGTGTCCCAGTGGATGAGCGCTCGGGCGCCGTCAGCCTGAGCGGGCGTGAGCTTCTCACGCTCAACCGCGGTGTTCAGCGACCTGTCCAGCGCGCGCCGGCTGCGGTCCAGGGCTTCGGAACATGCATCCATCAGGGTCGCCTGGATTCCGGCCGTTGCCGCGACCTGGGCGATACCGGTGCCCATGGTCCCAGCGCCGATAATGCACATCGTCTTGACCTGCATCGGTGTCTCCCCCTGACAGCTTACTGTTGTCTGCGGTTCAGACGCGCTCGATGGCCATAGCCATGCCCATGCCGCCGCCGACGCAGAGGGTGGCCAGACCCAGTGTGAGGTCACGCTTCTCCATCTCATACAGCAGGCTGGTGACGATACGCGCGCCGGTAGCGCCGATGGGATGCCCCAGGGCGATACCGCTACCATTCACGTTGACCCGCTCCTCGTCCAGCCCAAGGCCGCGCATCACCGCCAGCGCCTGCACCGCGAAGGCTTCGTTGAGCTCTACCAGTTCGAAATCGCTGATCTGGAGCTTGGCGATCTCACACAGCCTGCGGACGGCATCCACCGGGCCCATGCCCATGATGGCGGGCTCGACCCCTGCCCAGGAGGAAGCGACGATCCGGGCGCGTTGGGGCCAGCCCAGCTCGGCGGCACGCTCCGCCTCTGCCACGAGGAGCGCGCAGGCCCCGTCGTTGATCCCCGACGCATTGCCGGCGGTCACGCAGCCATCGGGGCGAAAGACGGGCTTGAGCTTCGCCAGGGCTTCCAGGGATGTCTCGCGGGGATGCTCATCCACGCACAAGGGCTCATCCTTCGCACGCGGGACCGGGATGATCTCGTCGGCGAAGCGCCCGGTATCAATGGCGGACCGTGCGCGCTGCTGACTGCGCAGGGCCCAGGCATCCATCTCCTCCCGAGTGATCCCGGTTCGCGTGGCGATCTCCTCCGCCGTCTCGCCCATTCCCATTCCCGTCACCGGACAGCGCAGGCCCTCGTCCATGATGGCGTCGATCATGGTGATGCTGCCCAGCTTGTGTCCCCACCGGGCGTCCTTCACATAGAAGGGCGCATTGCTCATGCTCTCGGCCCCGCCGGCGATGAAGATTCGCCCCTCCCCCAGCATGATCGCCTGCCGGGCCATGTCGATGGCGCGCATGCCCGAGGCGCAGGCCATGTTCACTGTGACTCCGCAGACGCTGACCGGAAGTCCCGCCGCGATGGCGGCCTTTCGGGCGAGATTTCCGTCGGAACCGCCCTGGATTACCTGCCCGAAGAAGACCTCATCCACCTGGTCGGGCGGGATGTCATTACGCTCCACGAGGGCCTGGACGACGAGAGTAGCCAGACCACCCGCGGAATACTCAAGCAGCCCACCCCCGAAGCGGCCGATGGGGGTGCGGACGGCGTCGATGATCATCGTGGCAGGCATCTCTTCCTCCTGAAAAGGCCGCGGCATCCCACGGAACCTTCGCCTTCGCGCTCGTTTTTCCTGTGTCGGTGGTGGTCACGCTTTCCTTGCGCCAGATGGGTTTTCCTCTTTCTCCGACCAAAGACATAACCTCCGCCGGCATTGGAGGCTTCTAGAGATTATCCTGTGAAAAGGTACGCGGCGGCGGGGCAGGGAAACGAATCGTGGTGATGCACTGATATCCCGCAACGGAGGAGCGAAAAATGCTCGCCTGCAACTGGACCGCAATGCTTCTTGCGATCGGCCTGCTCACTGCCATGGGCGCAGCCGGCGCCGCTCCAAAAGCACTTTACGTGTCTCCCGATGGCAATGACGCCGGGCCGGGCACGCAGGAGAGACCACTCGCCAGCCTTCAGGGTGCCCGAGACGCCATCCGGGCACTGAAGCAGGCCGGGCCACTGCCGGATGGCGGCGTTACCGTGTGGCTGCGCGAGGGGCTCTACGAGGTGAGCAATACTGTCGTGCTGGACGCACAGGATTCCGGCACCCCTGAAGCGCCCATCGTCTACCGGGCTTTCGAGGGCGAAAAGCCGGTCATCATCGGCGGGAAGGCCATTGTGGGCTGGCAGGTGCATGAAGGCGAAATCCTCAAGGCCGACGTGGCGGCTCTCGGCTTTCGGGACATCTACTTCCGCCAGCTTCTGTGCAACGGAGAGCGCATGCAACTGGCGCGGTACCCCAACTTCGACCCGGACAATTACGTGACCGGTGGCTGGGCATACGTGGACGGCGAGCCGATCCCCATGTACAAGAACATCCCCGATGAACCCCGGAACCTTCTGCACTACAAGGAAGCCGACGCTCGGGAATGGGCCAACCCGCAGGAGGGCGAGGTGATGGTGTTCCCGCGCTACAACTGGTGGAACAACATCATCCGCATCGCGGCCATTGACCGCGAGAAGCGCATCATCACTCTCGCGGCGGATGCCTCGTACCCAATCCGGCCAACGGACCGGTACTTCGTGCGTAACCTGCGCGAGGAACTGGACGCGCCGGGCGAGTGGTACCTTGACAGGGAAACCTGGACGCTCTACTTCTGGCCGCCCGAAGGCGCTGACCCGGATACCATGACCGTGTCCGCGCCGGTGGTGCGCACGATTCTCCAATTCCAGGAGGGAGCCGCCAATATCACTTTCCGCGGGTTCATCTTCGAGTGCGCCGAAGGCACCGCGATTTCCATGAACGGAGCCGAAAACTGCCTCATCGCTGCAAGCGTGGTGCGCAACGTAGGGGACTACAACGGATCGGGAATTGCGGTCAATGGCGGAAAGAACAACGGGGTCGTGGGGTGCGATATCCACCACGTGGGTCGCGATGGCATCAGCCTCAACGGGGGCAACCGCGAAACCCTCGAACCTGCGGGCAATTTCGCCGAGAACAACTATCTGCACCATACGGGGGTGTTCTACAAGCAGGGCGTGGGCGTGTCTCTCGGCGGGGTGGGCAACCGCGCGTCGCGCAATCTCATCCACGACTGCCCGCGCTTCGGCATTGTCTGGGGCGGCAATGACCATATCATCGAGCTGAACCACATCCGCCACGTGAACCTGGAGACCGCGGACTGCGGCGGCATCTACTGCTGGCAGGTGGACTGGACCAAGCGGGGCACCGAGATCCGCTACAACTACCTGCATGACATCGTGGGCTTCGGCCAGGAGGGCGGCCGCTGGACCAGTCCCCACTTCAACTGGGGCATCTACCTGGACGATGGCACCTGCGGCACCCATGTTCACGGGAACATTGTGGCGCGGACGATTCTGGGTGGCGCGCACGTTCACGGCGGCCGGGACAATGTGATCGAGAACAACATCTTCATCGACGGCCGGGACAGCCAGATGCAGTACAGCGGCTACGTGAAAGGCGGGCACCCGGTGCCGATGATGACCGAGACCTGGAACAAGTTTTCAGGCACCGAGGCGTATCTCAAGTACCCCGGTTACAAGGAGTTGACCGAGAGCCTCGAGGATGCCTGGCAGATGGCGGGCAATAAGTTCCTTCGCAATGTGGTCTGCTACAGCGAACCCACGGCGCACCTCTACGCCCACCACAATCTGCCCTTCGACAAGACGGAATCCGACTACAACGTAATCTGGCATGACGGGCACCCCATCCGCACGGGAGTGGCCACCATTGGCGAGCCAGTCGGACCCAATCTCGCGCCCAACCCGGGCTTCGAAGAGGGACAGCCCGGTGCTCTGCCCAGCGGCTGGGCGTGGCAGGTGCGGCCCAACGATTCGTGGGCGGGCATCGACGCCAACCGACCGGCAGCGGGCGAGAAAGCCGTGCGCATTGAGGGCAAGGGCACCATGACGGACTCCAGCGGTCAGGTGCTGCCCAGCAACTTCGTGAGCGAAGACATCCGGCTGGAACCGGGCAAGAGCTACCGTCTCACTGCGAAAGTCAGGGGAGAGGGTGAGGGGGTCACCTTCGCCATCATGGCCCAGGCATACGTCCCGAACAAGTTCTTCTGGGCGGGTGGACGCCTGAGTGCGAAGGCAGGCCCGGAATGGACCGAGTTCGTGACCGGCTTCCGCTTCCCGGCCAAAGGCGATTCAGACTGGAAAGAGGGCATGGAGCGTATCAAGATTCGTATCGACATCTCCCAGGGCACGGGCACCATCTGGGTGGATGAGGTCCAGCTGCAGGAGACGACGCCGGTGGATGAATGGCAGGCCTGGCAGAAGCTGGGGCTCGACCAGCACTCGGTGATCGCCGACCCGCTGTTCGTGGACCGGGCCAATGACGACTACCGTCTGAGGCCGGAGTCGCCCGCCTTCGCGATGGGCTTCAAGCCGATCCCGGTGGACAAGATCGGCCCGTACGAGGACGACCTGCGCGCTTCATGGCCGATTGTCGAGGCGGTCGGCGCCCGGGAACAGATGACGCTGGACTGGTCGAAACACTGAAGCACGGCAGCATCCCGGAGGTGGCCTCAATGCCCCACTGGTTCACATCGGCACTGATCGTCGCCGCGTGCGCGTCGCTCTTTGCGCAGACGGACATTCCCAGCCTGGCGTGGGAGGAGCGGTCGGACTGGATCAACGTGCAGACGGACGTGACCCCCGGCGCGGTGGGTGACGGGCAGGCCGACGACACCCGGGCGATTCAGGCCGCGCTCAACATGGGCGGACCCACCAAGTCGGTCTACCTGCCGCCGGGCACGTATCGGATCACCGACACCCTCACCATCACCGGGGCGGCGATTGGTTGCCTTGTTGTGGGGCACGGGCGAGACACACGGCTCATCTGGGACGGGCCTGAAGGCGGCCGGATGTTCTGGAGCAATGGCGTCGCCTACAGCCGGTTCGTCGGCCTGAGCTGGGACGGTCAGGGCAAGGCGGCGGTGGGATTCGACCATGCGGCACAGCAGCGGTTCGAGACCGAAGTCCGCCACGAGCATGAGGCCTACCGCAACTTCACAGAGTGCGGTATCCGGGTGGGACATGAGCAGAAGATCGCCTCGGCGGAGATTCTCTACCGCAACTGCCTGTTTGAGAGCTGCGGCACGGGCATGGCATTCCTGACCTTCAACGACTACGACAATACCGTGGATGAGTGCGAGTTCCGCAACTGCGGAGTGGGCATTCGCGACAATAAGGCAAACTTCTACGCGCGCAACTGCCACTTCGAGGGCAGCCGCGAGGCGGACTTCATCGTGGGGAGCGAGCATGGCAGTTCCATCCGGCGCTGCACGTCACTGGGTTCGCGGCGTTTCGTGCGGGAAGTTGGCACCATCGCCCCGCTCACTATCCAGGACTGCCACGTTGCGCGCTGGACCGACCCCGACGGAGCAGTGCACCTCAACGGCAGCCCGGTGCTCATGTTCGACTGCGCCTTCACAGACCCGCCGTCGGACACGCCGCCGGTGCGACTGGTGAATGCGGGGCAGACGCTGTTTGTAAGCAATAACACACCTGAGCCGGTGGCCCGGCTGGTCGGGATCACGCCTGCCGCGAGGCTGTACGAAATCCCAGCGGGCAGTGGCGTCGGAGTGATCGATTCCGCCGAGCAGCGGTTCCTGCGCGACACAGCAAGGGTGCCCGGCAAGGTGTTCGACGCCGTCCGCGATTTCGGCGCGAAGGGGGACGGTAAGACCGACGACACCGCGGCGATCCAGGCGGCCATTGATGCGGCCCGCGATGCCGGCGATAACGCCATCGCGTACCTGCCCAACGGCGCCTACGCCATCTCGGATACGCTGCGGGTAACAGGACGCGACTACATCTTCGGGGGCGCCGGGTTTCGCTGCGGTCTTCTCTGGCGCGGCGAAGAAGGGCTGCCGATGGTGGAAGTGGACGGAGCCGAGGGCGTGACCCTCGCAAGCTTCGCGGCAGGCCATCACGACTCCGGCGCCATGAGGCACGGCGACGACATCCGGATTCTCTCCTCGTCGGGGCAGCCTTGCCGGGTGCTGCTGGACGAGGTCTATGCCTACGGGATGTACCAGAAGGCCCCCGATGCCCACGGAATCCGGATGCTGAACCTGCCTGCGGGGAGCGTGGTGGATGCGATGCATGTGCAGGGGAACCTGCACATCACCGGGAGCCAGCAGGCAACGCTGCTCTTTCGCACATCCTATGAGGGCACCATCACAGTTGAGGGCCCCGGTTCCGAGCGGGACGGGTTCCTCGGGTTCATGACGCGCTTGGCCACGCTGTCGAAGCCCACGCTGCGCATCCGCGACAACCATTCCATCGTCATGAGCGATTTCTACAACGAGCAGAGCGACCAGCACCTGGTGCTCGAGGGCGCGCCAGGGCAACCCGATGGCGCGGTGACCATCTGCGGGCCGAAAATGCACACGTTCACACAGGAGCCGGTGGTGGATATCCGCGACTACGGCGGGCGGGTGTACTACGGGCAGAGCCAGTTCTATGTCGAGCCGAAGGAACCGAAGTTCGTATCCAGTGGCACACGGCCGGTGCGGCTGATTCTCGCGGGCCACTTCTGGTACAACACGACGCCGATCTTCGAACTCGGTCCGGCGGTGACGCTCACCACCATCGGCAATCGCGGCGTGGCGGATCAGGGCGTGGATGACGGCGCTCTGGAAGCAATGGCCGCGGCGCTGGATGATCTGCGGCAACTGGGCGCAGTTGACCGCGAGTTGTCGCCGAACTGGCAGTGAAGAACGGGGCGAGAAGCCGTCGGGGTGGAAGGCCTTGCGGGACGGTGCTTCCTGGTGTACGCCCCCGTGGCGCAGGGCGCGCAAGCGAACTCATATAATGCTCACTGCCACCCGAGACATGAGGGCGCGACAGCGTGTGCAGGCGGCAGACCGACTCAACTGCACCACGCCCGGAGGAAAGTGGTCGGTGAGTTCGAAGCGATACTCCCGGAGCTTCGGCCGCTCACGTCCCGTGGTGCATATCGGTCTCGGCATGATCCCGATCGGGCGAAGAGCGCCCGCGGCGATTGCTCCTGCACCACAAACCTACCGGCGGCGCTGCGCGGTGATCTCCACCGCCCGCTCAAGCAGGGCGTCGGCGGCATCGGGCGACGGCGCCGAAGTGATGATGAAGAGGCCTTCAGGACGAAGCTCCCTCACGGCGACTTCCACCTCGTCATAGGCAAGGAGCGCCACCACTCCTTTGCCACCCTCCTGGATGCGCCTGAACAGGTCCAGCCAGGCAAGGCCGGACTCCGCGCCGCTGCCGGGCGTCCACTGGATCGAGTGAATCCGGGGCATAGAGAGCAGCCGCGGCAGATGCTGCAAAGCGCCGGGGCCGTCCAGGTGGTAGTTGCAGCCGTCCAGCCAGTCGCACAACTCGTCCAGTTCCGGCGCCACAAACTCCTCGAACTGTGCTGGCGACAGCATGCACGACACATCGCTCTGGAGCGTAACGCTCCGGCGCCATGGGCACCACAGGCCCAGCCAGCCACTGGAGCCCTCCTGGTGGTCCAGCATGTCGGCGATGCGATCGTACATGATATACCAGTTGTCCAGCAGTTTGCGTAGTGACCGCTTGACCTCGGCCGGGTGGTCGATCAGATCCATCAGGAACCGCTGGGTGCCCCGCAGGAGCGGCAGGTGGTCATTGGGCTGGTGCACGTTGGGCCAGCCGGTCATCCACTTGCCCTTCGAGACCTCTGCGCAGCGTTCCACGACGGCCAGCATGCGTCTCCAGGCCCAGTCATCTTCGCACAATTCCAGCGCTGGCTCGGGCTCCCAGGAATCGATGATCGGGTCCTGCCAAACGGTCTGCTGGCTGTAGTGCAAAGGCGCGCCGTACCCGAAGCAGTAGCCCACCATGAGTGAGGTGCCGGGCAGAGATTCCCCCCCGAAGTAGGTGGCCTCGTGTCCGGCGTCGTACCTCTCGGCCACGTAATCCGGGTCGGTCCAGTACTCCTGCCAATCCGCTGCGGGCGGGATCGGACGCGCGGGTCTCAAAGGCGCGGTCACTGCGATGCAGGGTCGATCGATGATCTGCATGTCCCAGTAGGCGAGGAGGCGTTCGCGGGCTTCCTGCCAGTTTTGTTTGTACGCAAGCTCCATCGCTCGGCTCCTGAGTGCGTGCTCCGGAGGCACGGTTTCGTAATGCATGCGGCGCCTGTCCCCCATCACCGCCCCGACAGCTCTTCGCGCTCTCTCAGACGGTTCGCGGCAAGCACGTACGCCCGGACGTCGTCAAGCCTCAGCGCGCGGTCCAGCATCAGCAGTTCGTCGGAGGTCAGCGCTGGATCGGGCTTGCCGTGAAGCGATGACTGTTCACCGAATCTGGCGACGATGATAGTCCCGCACAACCCGCCATCTTGGTCCTCCCGCGCCGTGAGACTGGCGTCCATTACGGTCTTCGGGCACGGGAATGGTTCGCCAATTGGGGGTCTGTACCTGCCTGGCGGCGGCAGTAGAACTTCCAGCGTCGGACTTCATTGAAGGGCCTGCCGGTAGAACTCCCAGTTGCTGTCCCCCAGACCATCGCGCACCTTCAGAGTGTCGTGCCCCACTCCGGGCACCACCGTGAAGCTGTGGGCAATGCGCAGATAATCCAGGTGCTCGTGAAACGCCAGGTTCGCCGGCAACGTCTCGTCCAGTTCGCCGATCGCGAGCCTGAAGAGGATCTTGCCACGCACGGCGTCTGCATTTCGCTCGGCCAGGACCCACGGACTCACCTCGGTGAAGTAGTCGTGGTCACCGCCAAAGACAGCCTCGAGAAGGGTTTCGCGCTGGTGTTCGGTGATGCGAGGCCCATGATCGAGGACCCGCTGCATGGGTCCCGCACCCATGGCCGAGACCGCGCAGAACAGTTCCGGGTACTTCAGACCGAAGCGTGCGGCGCCATAGCCACCCATGCTGAAGCCCTCGACGATCCGACGGTCGCGGGAGGCAATGGTGCGGTATGTGGCGTCGATGTGCGGTATGAGTTCCTTGATTAGAATCGTCTCCAGGGGCACAGTGCCGTCCTTCCAATCCACCCACATGCCCAGTGGGAGACCATTGGGGAAGACGACGATTGCCGGGGGCATCTTCCCTTCCAGCATGGCGGCCCGGAAGTGCTCGGACATCGGCCGGATGCACCCCATCGGTCCGCCGCTGCCATGGAGCCAGTAGAGGACGGGGAACCTCCGTTCCGGTTCAACCTCATACCCTGGCGGCTTCAGCACAAAGTAGCTCACCGGTGATCCAGCCGCTTCGCTCTGGAGCATTCCCTTCTCAACTCCCGGCGCCTGCACGTCGGGGACCACCCACCTGGGGGAGCGCATCCACTGGTCCGTCAGCGTCTGGCCGAAACCAGTCTCCAGCAGACACAGGGCCAGGGTCAGCGAAACAACGAGTGTGAACAGTCGCATCTGTGATGCCTCTCGTTTACGGCGGGCAGCGCCACGGTCACGTCCGCTTCCGAGTGACGAGACGACACCTGTGGCGGTTCACTCGGGCCCGGTCCAGGCACGCCGGTAGGCGGACGGACTGGCGCCACGTTTCCGCCTGAAGACGCGGCTGAAGTAGTGCACCGTTGCAAATCCGGTGCGGTCGGCCACCTGGGAGACGGTCAACCGGCCCTCACGCAGCAGTTCGGCAGCGCGGTCAAGTCGCACATCAATGACATAATCCATTGGGGGCCTTCCACAGACCGCACGGAAGATCTCGGCGAACCGCCGGGGCGACATTCCCGCTTCCCGTGCCAGTCCCTGGACAGTGAGCGGCTCGTGAAAGTGAAAATGGATATAGCGGCGAACCCGTATGATGGCCTCCTCATGCGCCGACTGCGCTCTTCCCGCAGCCGCTGCCCCTGCCGAACCCGCCAGCCTGCATACCCGCAGCAGGAACTCCTCCACCAGCAACGAACAGAGCCATTCCCAGCCAGGTTCACGGGCCGAGAACTCATCGATGAGCTGACGCAAAGTCTCCATGAGGGCCGGGTCGCGCACGTCGCGCATAATCGCGGGGATGGTGGATAGTGCAAAGGGGATGCGGGCCCCGCGGCCGATCGAGAAACGCAACTCCCAGAGTTCCGGCTGCGTACCCGCATCGTCACGGGACGCGTGCTCTTCCCCGGGCTGGATCATGTACAGATCACGCGCCCGGACACCGTACCAGGCGTCTCCGATGCGCACCTGACCCTTTCCGCAGAGTACGTAAACCACCTGCCAGCTGCCGGGGTGCGCGTGCGGCGGGCCGATAAGCGCGGACGGGACGCAGTAGGAAGTGGCCTTTGTTACCTCAATCGGCGGTCGGGCGATGCGGGAGCCCGACATGGATCACACGCCCTTTGTGCAAACTATTGGCAGAATTGTGCAAAGACTCGGGCGTCTATGTATGCCATAGTGAGCGGGAGTGTCAAGCCACTGAATTTCCGGGGGCACGCGCCATGCTCAGAGCCGCAATCGTCGGCGGGGAAACACACATCGGCGAGATTACCGCTCTCGCGGGGAGCGCAATTCAGGTGGTCGGCTCCTGCGTTCGCCCCGACCAGCGCGAATGGGCGGAGACCACTTTCGGCGCTCCCGTGTTCGATGCGGTCGACCGGCTGCTTGCGGAAACCGCGCCGGATCTGGTGGCGGTCGCAAATGAGAATGACTTGAAGGCGAGTGCAGTACTGTCGGCGCTGAGCGCCGGCTGCGATGTCATTGTGGACAAGCCCCTCGCAATCACCGCGGATGAGCAGGCGCAGATCGAGAGATTCCTGCGGGCACACCCCGAACGCCGAATGCTCATGCTGCTGACTCTGCGAGGGAACAGCGAGTACGCAGGCCTGCGCGAAGTCGTTCGGTCGAGCAGGATCGGTGCCCCAGCATTCGTCGAGGTCCGCATGGCGGTGCAACTCAAGCGCGCCCAGCGCCCGCCGTGGTTTCTGGATGTCAGCCGGTCCGGCGGACTGTTCCTCGACCTGCTCATCCACGGGCTCGATCAGGTGGAGTGGATCACGGGGCAGCAGATCACCGTGCTAACCGGCGTGACGGGCAACTTGGGTGCGCCGGATGATGAGAACCTGCGGGACCATGCTGCTGTTTTCTGCGAGTTGTCCGGCGGCGGAAGCGCACTGGTGGAGGGCCAGCGCATGCTCCCGGGAACCGTGGGCTCCGACTACCGGGTCACCGTTGCAGGCACAGAAGGCTTCGCGGACTTGCGGCTTGGCAAAGGCGTCACCCTCTCATCGCCGGAAGGAGCCGACATTCCGCTGCTGAGTCTGCCCCCGGCCCGGTCCGTGGTTGCCGACTGGCTGCAGGCTCCGGACGCCGAGATGTGTCTGGTTCCCCAGTCCGCATCAATTCGGGCCAATCGTCTGGCCCTTCTCGCTACTCAGTCAGCACTCGAGCACAGGCGTATTCCCGTCGATGCATGAGCCGACAAGCGTCCGGCGCACCCAAGGAGTGTCAGACATGTCCATTGACCGTGCCCTTTTCGGATCCGCAGCCGTCGCAAATCTCCGAGGCCAATTGCCCAATCCTTTCCCGCGCATCATGGGGCCCAACGCCATGGCGTACCTGCAGGAAGTCGTGGACAGCGGTCTCACGAGCGATCTCGTGGGACGTTTCGAGCGCGCCTTCGCAGAGACCCTCGGGGTGAAGCACTGTATCGCCACCCCAGGCTGCACTCCCGCCCTGGCGATCCTGGCGGCGGCGTTCCCCTTTGAGCCGGGCGATGAGATCATCGTCAGCCCGATCACAGACTATGGCACAATTCAGGGGCTCTTCCGGCAGGGGTTCATCCCGGTCTTCGCCGACACCGCGCCGGGCAGCGTGAACATCAGCGCGGACACCGTGGAAGCGGCCATCACCGACCGCACCCGGGCGATCCTGTGCGTACACAAGACCGGAATCATCTGCGACATGGATCCGATCAACGCTCTGGCCGAGCGGCATGGGCTGATCGTGTACGAGGATGCCTGCCAGGGGGTTCTCAGCACTTACAAGGGGCACCCGGCGGGCACTCTGAGCACGGCCGGCGGGTTCTCCTTCGACTCCGAAAAAACCCTGGGCTCCGATGTGGGCGGTTGCGTGGTGACCGACGATGACCAGGTCGCCGAGCGCCTGCGTTTCGTGGGACACAGCCGGGGCGGACTGCAGAAACCGGGTTACGGCCGAATCCACACCGAGCCAGGCTACGCCTTTCGGATGCCCCAGTCCACCGCTGCGATCACCCTGGCACAACTGGAGATTATTCGCGAAAATGTGGCCCGACGGGACGAGATGGCGCGACTGCTAACCTGCTTGATCAACGAGATTCCCGGCGTGCGCGCTCTGCCGATCCCCGACTACCAGGAGGTCTACTCCTGCTGGATGTTCGGGATTACCCTGGAACCCGGGCAGTTCTCTTGCGACACCGCGAGCTTCGCCGCGCAGCTTGCCGAAGCCGGCATCCCCGGCGCGGGCATGGGGGCGTACTATCTGATGCCCGAGGCCTGCGTCTTCCTGGACGAGTACGCGCAAGCCCGGCGCTTCCCGTTCTCACAGCCGCCGGCAAGCCGCCGGTATAGCTACGGCGCCCACAGCACTCCGGTCGCCGCAGAGTTCCTGCAGCGGTTCATCCGCTGGAGCACTTTCTGCGAGAAATACACCGAGGAGCACTGCAGTATCGCCGCGCAGATCATCCGAGCGGTTGCAGACGCGAACCGAGCCTGAGGAGCCAGACCCATGACTTCACGCGAACGAGTTCTTGCCGCGCTCCGCCGGGAGATCCCCGACCGCGTGCCCTGGATAGAGGGCATCGTCAGCGACGAGTTGGCAACGCGTCTGTGCGGCCGGAAGATCGACGTGAACTGGGACATCGCGCCGGACGGGACGCCGGTGACATCGGGCGCATATCTCGCCGAACAGCAGAAGATCGTCTGCCGAGCCCTGGGCAAGGACAATATCAACTACAACGCCTTCGCACCGGTATACGCCGGGCGCACCAGCATGCAGGGCGTGGTAATCGTTGGGGAGGGACTCATCCACACCCGGGATGACCTGCAGAAGATGCAGTTTCCGGATATAGATGCCCCCGGTTTCCTGGACAGTGCGCGGGAGTTCATCGCCCACAAAGAGGATTTCTGCGCCATCGCCTGCATCCGGCTGGGTATCGGCGCGACGCTGATGAGCATGGGCCTGGCAGCTTTCTCCTACGCCATGGCCGACGATCCGGACTTGATCGTGGAGATTCTGGAACGCTACGCGGACTGGACAATCCGGCTCGCACCGCGACTGGCCGAAATCGGCTTCGACCTCTTCTGGGCCTTCGACGACGTAGCCTTCAACAACGGCCCCATGTTCTCGCCGGTATTCTACCGGGAAACGGTTCTGCCGATACAGCAGCGCGCGGCCGCCGCCCTGGAACTGCCTCTCATCACCCACAGCGACGGGGACATGACCCCGATCCTCGACGACTGGCTGCAGCTCGGGCAGGCGGCGATCCACCCGATCCAGCCTGACGTGATGGACATCAACGCGGTCAAGGCCAGGTACGGCAATCGGATCTGCCTGGTGGGCAATATCTTTATGGACGACCTGGTGCACAAGCAGCCGGCGGACATCCGTCGGCAGGTGTGCGACCGCATCCAGCGCATCGGTGCCGGCGGGGGATACATTATCTCTTCCTCCAACAGCTTGACCGCCGACATGAAGGACGAGAACGTGCGCGCCATGGCCGACGCAATCCGGGAGTTCGGCGCATACGGGTAACATCGGCGTGGCGACATCCACTGGGAGGATCCTGCACATGCCCCCGAAGACGACGCCCTGTGTCACGCCCTGCACCTGGCTCTATGACGCGCCCTTCGCGTATTCCATGACCTACGACGAGGGCACCGTCGACGCCCTGGCCAATGCACTGCCAATCCACGAGAAGTTCGGATTCCCCGGCCACGTGGACGTGGTTGCCGGGCAACTCGGCCGGCAGCGGAAGGCTTACGGCAGTTCCCTCAACGCATACGTGCACATGAGCGCGGACGAGTTGCGCTTCCTCCTGGACAAAGGCTGGGGCGTGGGCAATCACTCATGGTCTCACTACGTCTACCCGCTGCAGCCGGGGCTAGACCTCTGGCGCGAGATCGTCTGGAGCAAGTATCGTCTCGAAGACGCCCTGGACCACCCGGTGCGCATCTTCACGCTGCCGAATGACAAGTACAATTACGCGCCGGTCATCGACCTCGTGAAGCAGCACTATCTCGCCTGCGCGTACATCGATGGCGCGCCTAACCGCGAGAATTTCGACCTGCACAAGATCGGCAACTTCATGGTGGCATCGGGCGAGATCCATTCAGCGTATGACTGGAAGCGCGAATTGCTCACCCACAACCTGGATCTGGGATTCCTGCTGGGATCATGGCTGTATGAAACCTCGCATCTGGTGATGTGGGATGTGCCGCAAGCGCACAAGTGCATCACGCCGGAAGACCTCACGCGGCGTTTTGAGAAGCTGCGGGAGATCTCGGGAGGGGCGCTGTGGGCTGCAAAACCCGACGATGTGGTGGACTACGTTCTTCTGCGGAGGGCATTGACCGTGGAGGTGATCGAGGCGGCTGAGCGAAGCCTGACTTTCGAACTGCGGGGGGACTGGCCGGTGGGCGTGATCAGCAGTCGCTTGAGCTTCCGCGTGTCGGGTCTGCCGGCGTCGAGAGAGTGCGCGGTGTCCCTCCAGCCATCTCCGCTGCCCGGCGGTGCTCTGCGGTCACAGGTCTACGGGTGCGAAAAGCGGGGCAGGGACTTCATCGTGACCCTGGACGCGGTTCCGGGAGTGAAGGTGACAGTGAGAGTCTGATCGCCGTTGAGCCCGAACAAGACCGCCCGCCCGGAGTCTGGTTTGACTCGCCGGGCGGGCGGCATTGTCTGTGACGCCACTTCAGGCTACCAGGTCACGCTCTTGAAGGTGGGCAGATGAGGCTTGTTCTTCTTGAGCATGGCCTTGACCATGTCCTTGATCTCCTGCAGACCGAGCACCGCCGAGCAGAGCGGGTCGTAACAGCAGGCCTGGTAGACCAGTTCGGGATTGCCGGTCAGTGCGGCTTCCACAGCCATCTCTTCCACTGCAACGCTTTGAGCGACCATGGGCTGTACGCTCTGGGGAAGAGCTCCCACGTGGACAGGATTCAGGCTATTGCGGGAGGCGAAAACGGGCACCTCCACGCAGCAGCGGTCGGGTAGATTGGTGATGATCCCGGTGTTCGGCACATTCCCGTTGAACTGGAAGATCTCACCACCCATCCAGGCATTGATGATGGACGCGGCGTACTCATGCCCGCGGCTGAGATTGAGCGGCTCGGGGTTTTCCAGCCACGCGATGATGTCCTTCTTCCAGTCCTTCTCTCGCTTGAGGTAGTGCTTGAGGATGTACGCATGCTCGCCCGGGTTCCATCCCGTGCCATCCTTGCAGAACTTTTCGATGAGGTCGGGGCGCTTGCGGAACCATGCGTTGTATTCGGAATTGTGGCCACTGGATTCGGTGACATAGTATCCGAAGGCCAGGAACATCTCATTGCGCACCTGCTCGTGCATGTATATTTCCTTCTTTTTCATGGCCTTGCGCAGGTCCGGATAGATGTCCCGGCCCTTGTGCTCGAGCTTGAGAAAGAAGGACAGGTGGTTGATGCCCGCGCAGACATAGTCCAGTTCTGCCGGCGGGACTTTCGCCCAGTTGGCAAGCATCGCCGCGGTGCCCTGGACCGAGTGGCACAGGCCGCTGACGGCAACCTTCGTCTCGCGCTGCATGGCCCGGCAGAGCATGGCCATGGGGTTGGTGTAGTTGAGCATGACCGCGCGGGGGCAGAGCTCTTCCATGTCCTTGGCAATGCTCACCATTACGGGGATAGTGCGCAGAGCACGGAAGATCCCGGCGACGCTGCGGGTATCGCCCACGTTCATATCCACGCCGTACTTCATGGGGATCTCGATATCGTGCCGCCAGACCTGCACGCCGCCCGCGAGAATGGTGACGAGCACGGCATCGGCTCCGTCCAGTGCCTCGCGTCGATCCATGGTGGATGTCACAGTGGCCGGGTACTTGCCTTCGTCCACGATCCGCTGCACCGCGCGGGTGCTGTACTCGAGACGCTCAGGGTCGATGTCCATGAGCGCGAGTTCCGCGTTCTCCAGCAGCGGGAATGTGAGAATGTCTTTGACCAACGTACGCGTGAAACCAAAACTCCCGGCCCCGATGAAGGCGATCTTCGGCATCAGACAGACCTCCGGTGTGATTGAGCTCGCGGCGAGAGGCGACCCTCCCGGCCCGCGAACGATAGCCGCGCGGTGTGAGCACTGGCACAGGCAGTGGACGATTGCGGCTGCAGCCAGCACCATACACCAAGCGGGCCGCAGAGTCCAACCTGACCTGAAGTCCAAATATCCGGCGCTAACCGTACTGTCCGTGTTCCAGCGCCAGGTCCATCCACAGGCAGTATGAGTCGTAACTGATGGTCGGCGGGACGGAATGGTCGGACTGGTGGATGTACCCGCCGCCGACTTTCGCCGTCTCGATCTTGCTCACCACCTCGTGCTCGATGAGGGCACGGTCCCCGGTGGCGAGGATATCCATGTTGATATTGCCGAAGAAGCTGATGCGGTCGCCGTAAAGCGGCTTGAGTTCCCGGACATCGTTCCCCTGCCGGGCTTCGAGCGGCTCGATGCAGTCGAACCCGGCCTCGATCAGCAGGGGGATGAACTGGCGTACGTCACCGTCGCAGTGGAGGATCAGGAACATGTCGTTCTCATGGCAAAGGCGGGCGTATTCCCTGTGGTAGTCCATCATCAGCGCCCGGTAGCTCGCCGGAGAGAAGAGCATCCCGCCGCGGTAGCACAGGTCTGAGGAGAAAAGAATGCCGTCAGGTCGGTAGCCTTCTGACAGCAATTGCCGGGTCATCTGCAGAGCCAATGTCGCCTGGGCCTCGAGCATTTCCGCGAACAGATCGGGATCCATGCCCAGGGTGAGCAGCGCGTTCTCCATCCCGAGGGTGCTGATTGTCCACCAGACCGGCTCGCCGGGGCTGATGGTGCAGAAGGTCCCGGCGTCCGCGTAGGCCTGGATCGCCTGCCGCACGCCGTCACTGATGCGCGCCGGATCGGGGGCCAGCCGTTCGCGGTAACGCTCCCAGTCGGCACGGGTCTTGATCAGGAAGTCCACCTCGCAGGGCGTCCCATACCGGGTCTTCCAGCTCTTGTGTGCCACGCCGTCGGAGTCGCGCTCGATGATCCAGTCGTCGCTCTCGTCCACGGTTTCCTTCGGCAGGCGAAGGCTGTTGTCCAGGCCGACGTTGGCGAAACCGTCGAGATCGAACAGTTCGTGGGGCGACTTGTCCGCGGGCATTCCTTCCTGCCGCCAGCGTGCAAGGGTGTCAGGCCAGTAGGACTGCTCGCAACGCGGAACGCGGTCGGGTTCCTGTCGGCGGAGGGCAGTGCGGATGCGTTCTCGTGAGGTCATGCGGAGCCCCCGGGAAGTGATGGTGGTTATGCGGCACAGGCAATGCGGGCGAGACGGCCGCGCCACGCGAAGGGCGAAGCAACGCGAAAGGCATGGCCACCCGAAGGACGGTGAGCGGGATGCTCACCTCGTGCGCCCGTCAGGACGCTCGGATCGAAGGTCCCCCAGCCCTGGGTTGCAACCCGATGCACGGACGCTCAAGCTACGCGGCGGAGGCGGGGGACCTCGCGCAGGCCGACCGTCCCGGTCGGCACAGGGGTCTACCCCTTCGGCTCCAGGCCCCATTTCTCGGTCAGGTAGTTGAGCACTGCTTCGGTCTCGTCGAACCGCAAGGAGCGGTTGAAAATCAAGACCTCGGCCACGTCCCCTCCGAGAGCCTGTCCATTCACCGCCGACGCCCCCAGCACCGTGACAGTGCTCAGGCTCGCGCCGTCACGCTGCTGGTGGATGAACACCTGCGCAGGCCAGGTTGCCGGCTTGTCTCTGCCCGGAGCGCCGATCATCCAGTTGGGCAGCACCCATTCCTGCCCTTCGCCGTTGAAGCTGGCGATGATGCGTTGCCAGGACGGCCCGGTCTCCTCCAGTGCCTGGGACACCACGAACACCGCGAGCGGCCCGGGGGCGCCACCCATATCGGCCACTCGCAGGCTTCCTGTACCGTTCCCGCGCACCACCGGCAGACCGTTGAGGCCATCCGAGACCAGCTTCACGCTCCCACCGGGCAGCGCAGGAATGGCCACCCGTCCTTCGGGCGATTTGTCGTGCCACGCAGTGACGACGCTGTCGGCGCCCAATTCAAGCGTATCCCTGTCTGCCGCGTCAAGCCACAGTGCCAGGCCCTGGGTGATCATGGTTTCACTGGTGATCGGCGGGTGCGGGCTGTAGGACAGATCGCGCACAGGGGGTTCCGGTGCGTCAGGGTCAGCCCAATCGGCTCCGGCGGTCCACTTCGGGCCACTGAACTCGTATGCGCCCAGGTCAGGCGCGGCTCCCGTGAATCCGTCGGTGATGCCCTCGATCACGATGCCTGCATCAATCGCGGCTGACCCGGCCACAGGGTAGCCGTCGCGATCCACCGCTCCGGCGGCGTTGTGGTGCAGTTCAGGCCCCAGCTGGCCCTGCACGAACTGCGCCGCGCTCTTCGGGTCCATCGCCTCGTTCACCAGATTGTTGATGATCCGCGTGCCCTGCATGGTGGGGGTGTACGCGGAGTAGCAGAATGTGCCGAAAGGCTCGCGCACCTGCTGGATCGTATTGTTGCAGACCAGGTGGTTTATGGCATCACTGTTCAGTCGGATGCCGCTGCCCGTGCAGTTCCAGATCAGGTTGTGATGTACGATGAAGTTCTTGTCGAAGTTATCGAGGTAGATGCCCACGGTACTGTGGCCCAGATTGTCATGCACCCAGTTGTACGCGATCACCCCGCCTTCACCATCCGTACCCCAGGCATATATCGCGCCGGAATCATTGTTCAGCATGTTGGTATGGAAGATGTCGCAATACTCGATTCGAATGCGCTTGCTTCCGTGGTGCTGGACATTGTCGCGCCCGGTGCGGGAGATGGTGCAGTGCGAGACCACCGCGCCCACAGATCGCGTGAGGTCCAGGCCGCCGCGGCCGGAACCCACGTAATTGACGTCGCGGATGATGCAGTTGGAAAGCCGGTTGTCCTCGCCCGCCATCTGCAGACCGGTGGTGGCCGCGCCGTAGATCAGGCAGCGCCGCCATTCGTTGGCCTTCCCGGTAATGACGTTGCGCACCGGCGGCAGCTTCCCCGATTCCCACGCTCGCACGTGCTCCGAGTACCGCAGGCGGCAGTCGTCCAGCAGGCAGCCCTGGGCATCAGCCATGTTCACCCCGGCGCCGATGATCTCGAGGCCGCTGATCTCGATGTTCGCCAGCTTGCTCAGGTCCGCGGCGTAATCCCGCTGTTTCACTTCGATAGTGTGACCGGAGGGCGCAGAACCATCGGGCAGCCACAGGTAGACAGCCCCTTTCTCCTCGTCCAGGAACCATTCGCCCGGGCTGTCCAGGCCCGCGAGAGCGCCGAAAAGCAGGTATGGATTGCCCGCCTGGGGCTTGTAGGGGTCTGAGGTGTGGTACTTGTCTTTCACTTTCTGCTCGGTGGTCACGTCAAACCGGAGCGACTTGCCCGGCTGGTACTCGGTGACCCGGCGCGTCATGCTCACCCAGCGTGATCCCGGCCAGAAGAGGACCACCGCACCGTTCCAGTCGCCATCAGGCAGGTTGGCGTCGGCCAGTACCTCGTATCCGGTGCCCGGGCCCATGGTGGCGCGGTTGTATTCCATGAGGCTCCCCGGCGGAGTATTGGGCCACCGTGCCTCGGGCATCATGGTGCCGTCCACGAATAACTGCGTGAACTTCAGATCGGTGGAGAGCCGGTAGATTCTGCCGTCATGCTGCTCCCAGTGACCCTCAAGCGGATCAGCTCCGGAAAGCGTGACCCTCTGGCCGACCTGGGCGCGGAAACAGATTGGTCTGCCCGGTTCGCCTGATCGCGCGGGCTTGAGGACCTCGCGGTAGGTGCCTGCGGCAAGGGTCACGGTGTCTCCCGGCGATGCGACCGCGCAAGCCTTCGAAAGGGTCTTCCAGGGTGCGGCTTCAGCGCCTGAGCCGTCGTCATTGCCCCTGGGGGAAACAAAGTACTCCGCGGCCAAGGCGTGGGCATACGACATCAGAATTGTAAGCGCGACGAAGCGTACGATCATGGTGGGCACCAGCTCTCACGCTCCCGTGACGTCCTTTACCGGCCCGCAAAGCAACGAACCGTCCCGTCCATTCCGGCCATGTACAGGTTGCCGCTCGCGGCAGCGAGGCCATCCCAGACGGGGATGGTGTCCAGCCGCAACTCGGAGACTGTCGAACCATCCGCCGCGGAGACGACCATGAGCATTCCGCCACGTCTGCCGGCGATTGCCTCCTCCTGGGCAGCAAGGAGCCGTTCTGTCTCGGGATCTGCGATTGCCTTCAGCGCGGAGGGCTCGTCGATCAGGTCTTCCGGCCCGGCAACGAACAGTGCCCGGGGGGTAGCCACCATGCCGCGCACGAGGACCGGGACCTTCCGCGCCCACTCGTACCGGACGTTGGTTTCGACGGCTCCCGGGAGCTTGCCCGAGAAGCCCAAAGCGCCGCTGATACGGCCGTCCACGCGGACCGCACCCTCAATCGAACCGTCGTTCCGGTTGCCCGAGAAGTCACTCGCCCCGCCCGCATCGTACTTGTGGTACAGGACGAGGGTGGCGCTCTCCTCCTGCGCCGGTTCGGTCGCGGCAGCCAGGGCGCGGATTGCGGCTTCCGAGAGTTCGCCCCGGTAGATGCGGACCTCATCGATGGCGCCCTTGAAGGGGAAGGCGTTGGTGTAATCTCCCACGCAACTGCTCTCATCCGCGCCTATCTGCAGTGCATCGGCGGGGTCCCTCGGGATCAGCCTGGCTCCGGTAGTCACTCCTACGAGACTACCGTCCACGTATAGGCGCAGCTCGCCCTTGGCAGTGAGCGTGCCTGTCAGGTGCATCCAGCCCTCAGATGCTTCGGCCCCAGACTCAACCTCCCACCGCTTGTTGTCGGCGGTGACAGCGAAGCGCGGAACGCCGTCCTTCAGATACAGCGCATAGCCCAGGATGCCACCACCACGCGCGAGCACCACCCCGTCGGGCGCTTCGGCGCGGATCCACGCCGCCACTGTTAGCGGAGCATTGGCGGGATTGAGGCTCTCCGACTTCTCGACCCGCACGATGGAGCCTTCTACGACCGGCTCCTCGGGGGCTGCTCCCTCCAGTGGCGAAGCATAGAGCTGGTGCTCAAGGGGAGTGGTCCACTTGAAGTACTGGGGCTCGCGGCCGTACCCGAACACGTGGCGACCGTCGAAAGACAAGATCTTCCCCGTAGGCGTCTGTTTGCCTGCGAGATAGTAAGCGTTCCAGCCGCCCTCGAAGCTTCGTCCGTACACCCAGTAGGAGCGGTGGAACCAGGTGCCATCCAGGAAGCCGATGGGGGAGAACAAATGCCGGGTTTCGCCCTGTTGAACCCGTGCGTGGGTGCCGAGTTTCCCGGTGGGCAGCGTCATGTCTAGCCGCTTGCCCTCCATGTCGAACACCTGGGAGCGCATGTAGACATGCTTCCCATCGGATGAAAGCACGTCGGGCAGGCCAACAGGCATGCCCAGTCTGACCACATCGGCCTGGATGCTCTGGCCGGTGTGCGGGTTGGTTTCGTCCAGCAATTCCTCCGAGATGAGTTCTCCGGTGCGGGCGTTCACACGGCACAGGTGCATGCCCCCGTCCAGGAAAACCGACCGTCCTGCCACGGCATAGACAATCCCATCCTGCACCAGCACGCTGCCATGAAGAGGCCAGCGCGATTCAAGTTGCTCGAAGGCCACGATTCGCTGGTCTTCGGGAGCGGCCCTGAAGCGCCAGATCAAAGCGCCGTCACTGGCGCGCAGGCAGTACAGCCAGCCGTCCGCACAACCGAAGATCGCTGTTCCGTCGTGGATCGTCGGAGGTGAGTCCACGCGCCCGCCGGCCGTGTAAGCCCACACGACCTCGCCGCTGGTGTAGTCCAGGGCGTAGACGGTGTGGGCATCGGTAGCGGCTACGAACACCAGACCGTCCGACACCGTGACCGTGCTCAGCGGGCCACCGAGGTCGCGCTTCCAGGTTTCGCTCAGGTTCGCGCCTATCGTTTCCGATGTTGCCCCGCTGCGCTTCGAATCATGGCGGTACGTGGGCCAGCTATTGACGGGATCGGCGCGGGACATCGCCACCGGCCCGGTGTTGGCTTCGTATGCCGGGCCTCGTTCCAGTCGAGCACGGGCGTCAGGAGGGCTGGGCGTATGAGCACCGGCGCTCAGGGCACACAGGCCGAACAGCTTCGCCTCCGGATAGCAGATGCAGTTGTGGGGTGGGGTATACACCAGCCCGTTGGCAGGCATGATCCCGTACAGGCATCCGCCACGGGTCCAGTGGTTGATGTCCCAGTGGCCGGTCTGCGGGTCGATGAACTCTGTCCCCGTGCGGGCTACCATGAGATACTTGCTGGTGGCCTTGCCCCGGTAGCAGCGGTGATGGAACCAGTAGGTCTCCACGTCCGCTTTCTCGTAATGCTTCACGATCCTTCCAGTATGTAGATCGCGCCCTGTTACCGCGCCGGGCAGGCTGCCGTTGGAGACTCCGGCGTACCAGACCACCCCGTCGATCACGAACACATCCTCGGGGGAGCTGTAACCCGACGGCGGGTGCTCGGCGGACCACAGCACGCGGCCCGTCGCGGCATCGAAGGCGGTGATGGTATCCGACTTGGTGGCGCCGCCGGTGGACTTGACCAGCCCGGACTCCTCCCCCCCGGCGAAAAGCACCACGCCATCCCGCACCACCAGCGTCGGCGCGAAGAATGACATGAGGCGCTTCACCAGTGGGGCATCGGGAGAGGTCCACTGCACACTGCCGTCAGTCCGACCAAGGCATACCAGCTGTTTACCGTCGTGGAAGTACACTCGCGCCTCATCCACGGCCAGCGTGAGCGGAACCACGCTGGTCTGGCGCTCCCAGAGAATCCTGCCGCTGCCGGCATCCACGGCCATGACGCGCTTGGCCTCGCCGGTCCACCAGGGGCGCTCCACTGCCGCGGGGTTGGTGTACTTGTCCATGTCCAGCGCCGGGTCGGCCGACAGGAACAGCACTCCGTTCGAGAACAGGATTTCCTCAGTGCCGCGGGTGTCGTCGTAGGTGCGGACAGTCTCGCCGGTGCGGGCGTCAATTGCGGTGACTGGAACGTCGATGCCCAGCGTGGCGTAGACGGTATCCGCCGACGCCACCAGTCTGCGGGGAAGCTGCGCAGGCCCGCTCTTCAGCGGCCAAAGACGAGTCTGCCAGTCGGGGATCGGTTTCTTCCACAGGACCACGCCATTGAAGGCATCGCGGGCAACGAGGGACCATTTCGAGGGCAGGATGATCGAACTTGTGGGGCCCTCGTCGAAAATGTAGAAGACCCTCCCGGCGGCGGAGACCATGCCAGACAGCGCGGCAATGCGGTCATGGTGCCGCGACCAGCGCGGGCTGCCGATCCATTGGAGCGAACTCGGCGGTCCGATGCGCGTATCCTTCGCCACCGCATTGTTGCCGGCATCGTGCAGGTAGTGGGTCCATTCGTCGATATCAGCGGGCCAGGGCTTGTCATCCCGGTTCCAGGAGGCTCCCTCGCGCACCATCGTGACGCCTAGAGGCGCCAATACCCGGTTCACTTCAGGCTCCAGCTCCGGCGGCAGAGTGTCGGCGATGATGAGGTTCACCAACCCATCGGCGAGAGGCAGGCGGACGCCATCCCATGAGCCTGCGGTGACCCTTCCGTACAGGCCTGCCGCCAGCACATGGCGCCGGGCCTCGGCCACCCGCGTGGGATTGGTGTCGAGGACATGCACCAGGAAGGGTGCTTCGCGCGCGAGAGCGACGGCAAGGCCCCAGTCGCTGCCGCCGATTACCAGAGCCACCCCGCCGGGTATTGCGGACCGGTCCAGGATCAGCCGCGCAGGGCCTGACGGCACGTCGCCATCGGCGGCCGGCGTCAACGCTTGACCAAAGAGACAGGTCAACGCAAGCACCAGCACCGTAACGCCCCGGAAAAGGTGAGACAAGGTGATCGCTCCTTCGTCCGCCTCCGGTTCAGGCGCGCGGATCAGACGGCTAATATGAGGCTTTCCGCTCGCAGCCCGATTCTCCTGCAACGCCCCGGCCGGCAAGTGGGCAGGTGCGCCTCGAGAAACGGGGAATCAGTATGGTCACAGCGGGTATTACCCCGAGCACATGCAATTTCGGGAGTGGTCAACATGCGACAAGGTGCACCGTGGGTCAGCCCCACCGTGAGCCTTCTTGTCCTGACAGTGCTGGGCTTCGGTTGCTCATGGGCCGAGGGCCTGCGGCCCCAGAAGAACCTGGTGTCCAATGGGAGCTTCGAGCACGAGGAGGACGGCGTGCCTGTTGGATGGGAGTGGTTGCCGGACCGGGCGCAGGGCACGCTGACTGTGGATGAGACCGTGAGCCACACGGGTAAGCGCTCGATCAGAATCACAAACAAGGCGGCGCGTGAGCCCCACGTCTACAGCCGTCTGCGCCGTTACCTTTCGCTGGAACCCGGCGAGACCTATACCATCTCCTGCTACGTGCGCAGTGAAGACCCGGGTGTGGCGTGGATCGGCGGCGGAGACGGCTGGCACATTCGCAAGCCGCTCCCAGCCACCGGTGAGCAATGGCAGCGCGTATCGACCACCTTCACCGCCACCCCGGCGGAACGCAGTTTCGAGCTGATGATCCTCACCGAAAGCCCCACGGAGGGCATCTGGGTGGACGACGTGCAGGTCGAGTTGGGGAATGTCCCGACCGAGTTCGACCCGCTGGAGCCCCTTCAGCCGGGCACGTCTCAGCTCAATCTGCGTCCCATGAAACTACAACCGAATCTCCTGCCGAACTCATCCTTCGAAGAGGTGGACGGCAACAGGCCCCGCCACTGGCTCTGGGACCAGCGCAACACCGACGCCACCCTCACCGTGGACAGCGAGGTATCGCGCTCCGGGAAGAATTCGGTGCGCATTACCAATAGCACGCCTTTCGGCGCCCATGTCTACGGGATTCTCAACCTCCTCAGCGGGGTGACGGTGAAACCGGATACCACGTACACGATCTCGTGCTACATCAAGGGCAGCAGCATCGGGACCGCGTGGATCGGCGGCGCTACAGGCTGGCGGGTGCGCGCCCTGTTCCCGCGCAAGTTGGACGCCGGCTGGCAACGCGTGGTGCGCAGTTTCACCACGGAAGGCGACGAAACCACAATCCCGGTGATGATCGTCACCGAGAGCCCCACCGAGACATTCTGGGTAGATGATCTCCAGCTGGTGGAGGGACCCGAGCCTATGCCGTACCTCGGCCCGGACCAGGACGACAAGCCTCTGCTGGAGATGGAGTTCGCAAAGCCCTTGCCGCTCCTTTATCGGGGCACCGCGCTCCTACCTGTCTGGAACCAGACACAATTCCCGCGGGACCAGTACACCTTCGCCGGGCGCGAACTGTGGACCGACGGGCTCTTATACCTGCCGAACACACTGCGCGACGCGGAACTCACCCTTCGACTGATGGGCCCGGATGACGGTGAGCTCGCAGCAGAGACGCGCAAGGGAAATCTGGATGCCGGGGCCTACAGGGTGGCATTCGGCTGGGGTACCGGGACGACGCCGGGCGGAAGAGTGACGCTGGACGTCAGCCTCAAAGGTGCCCGGACCGACGATGGACGGGTGGTGGCAACCCAGACGCGAATCGCGCGCGAGGTGATTACGGCCGGAAATATCGAGGCCGTCCTGGCGCGCGTGGAGGCGCTCAGCGAAAGGCTTGCCGCCCACGTTGACGCTCTGCGAGCGCAGGGGAAGGATCCTGCGTATCCCCTGGTGACCCTCACCATTCTGCGGAACTTCCTGGAATACGCCCGGGAAGATCTGTTCCGTGGTGAACAGGCGCGCGCCTACGACGCGGCATTGCAGATGGAGGCGATGGCGAAGCAGGCGCTGGAACGCGCGTATCTCCCACCGGTGCCACGCTTTGTAACTCCCGGCGAGGGCAGGCCGATCACGGTGGACGGCCCGGCGCTGATAGGGACCGTCCGCTGGCCTGACGGGCGCCTGGAAGAAGGGCGTCCGGTGCAGTTCGTGGGTCACGGCCATTTCGGGTCGGTGCGGCGCGATGTGGAGAAGTTCCCGGGCTATGGGATGAATATCATTCAAATCGAGTTCGGCCCCAACTCCGTGCTTACCGATGAGAACACGGTCTCCACGGCGGCCATCGACTCCTTCCTGCAGGTTGCCGACCGCGCGGCGAAGGCAGGCGTATCCATCAACCTGCTCTTGAGCCCCCACTATTTCCCAAACTGGGCCATGAACAAGTGGCCTGAACTCAGGGATTGCACCGGCGGGTTCTTCGGCTACTGCGTGCATGCCCCCGAGGCCAGGGCGGTGCTCGAGAAGTTCCTGCGCATCGTGATCCCGCGCATCAAGGACCACCCGGCGCTGCACAGCCTGTGCTTGTCCAATGAGCCGCTGAGCATTGACAGTGTGAACTGCCACACGCTGCCCGGTCAGTGGCACGACTGGCTCCGCGAGCAACACGGCACCATTCAGCGGCTGAATGAGCGTTGGGGAACGGACTATGCGGACTTCGACGCCATCCCGATCCCTCCCGCGAACTTCACCCCCCAGCCAATCACTTACGACTTCGTCAGGTTCAACACGGAGATATTCGCAGGCTTCCACGCATGGATGGCCGGGATCATTCGCGAGATGGCGCCGGAGATTCCGCTGCATGCCAAGATCATGATCGGCGCGCATTTCAGCCGACATACCCATGGCCCGTGGAGCATCGACCCGGAGTTGTTCGGCCGCCTGAGCGACATCAACGGCAACGACAGCTGGAAGACCTACAGCGCCCGCGGTGACTGGGCGGCCAATTGGCAGAGCGAGATCATGGGCTACGACTTCCAGCGCAGTGTGGCGGACAAGCCTATCTTCAACTCGGAGAACCACATCATCCCCGACCGCAACCAGGACTTCGTGCCGCCAGAGTACATCTCCAACGTCTACTGGCAGGGCTCAGTTCACGGGCAGAGCGCGACAACCACCTGGGTGTGGGAGCGAACATTCGACCCCACCAGCGACTTCGCCGGGAGCATTATGCACCGGCCGGCCTGCACCGAGGCCCTGGGCCAGACGGCGCTGGATCTCATGCGCCTGGCGCCTGAAATCACCGCCCTTCAGAGTCTGAAGCCGCCGGTGGTCCTTCTCTGGTCTCAGGCATCGGTGGTGTACGGAGACGAGCACCTGGGCGCTCTCGGCCGGGTGTTCCAAGGGATGAACTTCAGCGGCGTGCGCCTGGGGTTCGTGACGGAGCGACAACTCAGGGAGTATGCCGAGAGTGGCGAGATGCCGCTGTCCCTGCAGGGCGCGAAAGTGGTCGTAGTCCCCCGGGTGACCCACACTCCGGATAGCACGCTGGCGGGCCTGAAGCGCTTCACCGAATCCGGCGGGAATGTGGTGCAGGTGGGCGAGTGCTTCACCAGGGACGAGTACGATCGCGAGCGTGGTGCGAACATGATCGGCGAACAGGCGGACCTGCCGCTCTCGTCCGAGGCCGTGCATGCGTGGGCACAGACGCGCTTTGCCGACTGGGGCATCTCGCGGGATGCGCTCCTGCTCTCCCCCGAGGATGATACGCCGGCCTGGGGCGTGGAATATGTGACGGCGCAAGTCGATGGCCGCAGAGTCGTGAACATCGCGAACTACCGGGCCGAACCGGTGAAGGTGAGACTGCTGGTGAACGGGCAGCCGCGCAGCGGGATGGACCTGATCACCGGCGCCGAAGTGCCGGCGGAGTTCGAAGCCCCGGTGCTGCGGCCCATGCTGATTGAGCTGCGGTGAGGGGTAGGTCTCGGACACTGCCTCCCGACGGGAGAGTGATATCCTTGCACCTGGCGGCGGTGATTGTGTTGTCGATGATCCCGAATTTCGCCCATGCCGTGACCGCAACAGCCGACGAGATGCACCAGATGAGGGCCTGGGTAGCTGCGAAGCTGTCCGCGACACAACCGGAGCCCCCCGGTCACGGGTCACTCACAGTGCTGGCGAACAACGACGTCATCCAGAAGAACGGGCGGCTCGGAGCTGCGCTGAACATCGCCGGGAAGGAGTACCGAGACGGACTGTTCACCCACGCCCGGAGCGAGGTGGTGGTCACACTCCCCGGCCCGGGCAGGCGCTTTGAGGCCACCGTGGGGGTGGACTCTAATGCCCAGACAATCGGCGGCCGCGGCAGCGTGGAGTTCATCGTCCGCGCGCAGGAGACCGAACTGTTCCGCTCGCCTGTGATGCGCGAGGGTATGGCGGGCATACCGGTGAGTGTGGATCTCGCCGGAAGGCAGGAATTGACCCTTGAAGTTACCGACGGCGGCGACGACATCTCCTGCGACCAGGCCGACTGGGCCCAGGCGCGAGTTCTGCTGCACGATGGCCAGATCATCAGGCTCGCTGACTTGCCGGTCATCGACCCGCGCGTGCCGGGTCCCGATCCGGCGCCACCGTTCTCCTTCGTCTACGCCGGAAAACCGTCGGCGGAGCTTCTCCCGTCCTGGTCAGTCGAGCGCACCGAGACCGCGCTTGACGAGAACCGCGTCCAGCGCATCATGACCTGCCGCGACCCGCAGACCGACCTGTCGATCCGCTGCGTATCTGTCGAGTACAGGGACTTCCCGGTGGTGGAGTGGACGGTCTACCTGCGCAATGAGGGCGAGGCGGACACCCCGTTGCTCGAGGACATCCAGGCGCTGGACTGGACCGCACAGCGCTGGACGTTCCCGCCTGCTCCGGGTTGCGAATGGTCACTGCACCACTTCACGGGCACCCCGTGCACACCCCGGGACTACGAGCCCCATGTAACTGAACTGGGCGAAGCTTCGAGCAAGCGCATCGCCGCTGCGGGAGGTCGCCCCACCAATTCAGACCTGTGCTACTTCAACCTCGAACAGCCCGACAGCGCCGGAGTTATCATCGCGTTGGGCTGGCCGGGACAGTGGGCGGCGACTTTCGAACGCACCGGGCCGACGGGCCTCCGTGTGCGGGCCGGGCAGGAACTCACACACCTGGTGCTGCATCCCGGCGAGGAAATCCGCACGCCACTGGTTGCGCTACTGTTCTGGAAAGGTGACTGGATCCGCGGACAAAACCTGTGGCGGCGCTGGATGGTTGCCCATAATCTCCCCCGGCCCGGTGGTGAGCTCCCCGGACCGATGCTGGGTGCCTGTAGTTCCCACCAGTTCGGCGAGATGATCCACGCAAACGACGCCAACCAGAAGCTGTTCGTGGACCGCTATCTGGAGGAGGGCATCAAGCCCGACTACTGGTGGATGGACGCGGGCTGGTACATCAACGACGGCACTTGGCCCAACACGGGAACCTGGGAAGTAGATACGAGGCGGTTCCCGGGCGGCCTGCGATCCATCTCCGACCACGCCCGGGCGAAAGGTATCAAGACCCTGGTGTGGTTTGAGCCGGAACGGGTCACGCCCAACACGTGGCTGTCGAATGAGCGCCAGGAATGGCTTCTGGGCGATCCCGGCGGCACCCAGCTACTGAACCTGGGCAATCCCGAAGCCCGCCAGTGGCTGACCGACCACGTAGACTCCTTGCTCAGGACCCAGGGCATCGACCTGTACCGGCAGGACTTCAACATGGACCCTCTCGGGTTCTGGCGAGGCAACGATGCGCCGGACCGCCAGGGGATCACGGAGATCCGCCACGTCGAGGGATACCTTGCGTACTGGGACGAGCTTCGACGACGGCACCCGGACATGCTCATCGACTCTTGCGCCAGCGGCGGCCGGCGCAATGACTTGGAGACCCTGCGCCGCGCGGTGCCACTCCTGCGCAGCGACTGGCTGCTGGAGCCCGTTTCCCAGCAGGCACACACCTACGGAATCGCCCACTGGTATCCGTACTGGGGCACCGGCGTGAACTCATCCGACGCGTACCTGCACCGCAGCGTCCTCTGCCCATGGATGATCCTGTGCTACGACGTGCGCCGCGAGGACATCGACTACGAATCAGTTCGGCGACTGTTCGCACAATGGCGCCAGGTGGCGCCGGATGTAATGCATGGCGACTACTACCCCATCACATCCTGGAGCCTCGCACCTGATGTCTGGATGGCCTGGCAATTCGACCGCCCGGAGCTTGGTCGCGGCGTGGTGCAGGTGTTCCGCCGCGACCAGAGCATCTACGAGGCGGCCCGGCTGCGTCTGAGGGGCCTGGATGGCAAGGCGCGGTATGAAGTGCGCGACCTTGACGCCGAGGGCGCAGTTGAACTCTCGGGCGAGGAGCTCATGGACCGCGGGCTGCCGGTGGCCATCGATGACCGGCCCGGCTCGCGGATTTACGTGTACCGGAAGCTCGACGAAACCTATTGACCGGGAGACCCAATGGATGAAGCTGTGTGATGATCTGCACGACCAGTCCGATGAGTTCATCCAGTTCCTCAGCCAGGTTGGCGTGGAATGTGTGAAGATCACCGGGGCAAAACTCATGCCCCCGAAAGGCTGCGGCGTGGTCTCCCGCGACGTCATCCGCCACTTGCAGGACCGCCTCGAGAAGCACGGCATCACCCTGGACGTATTCCTCCTGCCCCAGGGTCCCGAGACCCAGTACTGGAACGCGCGCTTCGGCCGGCCCGAGCGCGACCGGGAGATTGAGGATGTCTGCCAGACCATCGCGGTCTGCGGCGAGTGCGGCATCCCGGTGGTGGAGTGGACCTGGAGCATCATCGATGTCTGGGGCAGCGAATCCGGTCCCTACGCGCGCGGCGGAGCGATTACCCGGCGCTACGATTACGACAAGATCAAGCACATCCCGCCCGAACCGGGTTACGCTGTGGATGCCGACGAGATGTGGGAGCGTCTCGAGTATTTCCTGGTGCGAATCGTGCCTGCGGCGGAGCAGGCGGGAGTGCGCCTGGCTTTCCACATTCAGGACCCGCCCCAGACCCCGTGTCTCAAGGGCGAGGCCCGGATCATCAGCGACTTCGAGGGCATGAAGCGCCTCGTGGAACTGGTGGACAGCCCGGCGAATGGGCTGAACATCTGCCAGGGGTCTTTGGCCGAACAGTGCGGCGCGGACGTGCTCAGCATCGTGCGGTATTTCGGGGTGCGGGACAAGATCAACCACGTACACTTCCGCAATGTGCGCGGCTCCTGCCCACGGTTCGACGAGACCTTCATCGACGATGGCGACGTGGACATGATCGAAGCCATGCGGGTATACCACGAGATCGGCTACCGGTACGCGATCATGCCCGACCACTGGCCGAAGCTGGCGGGAGACACGCCGCTGGGGCTGGCTTCTCGCGCCTATGCCCACGGGTATATCAAGGCGGCGATGCAGGCAGTGGGCGCCAAACCACGGACCGCCGGGTGCGCGGTGGGCTGAATACGCTCAGGAAAGGATGCTTCCATGCCCACTGGCTCCCCTGTGCAACTCATCCTGGACACCGATATCGACACCGACTGCGACGATGCAGGGGCCCTGGCGGTCCTGCATGCCCTGGCGAACCGGGGCGAGGCCGAACTGCTGGGCGTGATCTGCAGCGTACCCGTGCCCTGGACCGCCCTCTGCGCCGCGGCGATCAATGAGGCCTGCGGGCGAAGCGACATCCCGGTGGGACTCCTTGACCTGCCGGAGGAGGAGCGCGAGACCCTTTACGGGCGATATCTCTACCATCGGGGCAGGTCGACGGACGGAACGGTGCGGCCCTTGTACAACGAAGTGATTGGGCGCGAGTGGCAGGAGGCGAACCCAGACTGGCGGCCCCGAGAGGCGGTGAGTCTGTACCGGGATCTGCTGTCGCGGGCACCCGAGGTGAGCGTCACCGTCTGCGCCATCGGCGGGCTATCCGCGCTGGGCAGACTCCTGGATTCCGGCCCCGATGAGCACAGCCCGCTAACCGGCGAGGACCTGGTTAGGACGAAGGTGAATCGCCTGGTCACCATGGCCGAGAGCTTCTACCCGTCCGGCGCAGACAGCTTCAACTGGACACTGGACCGGCAGGCCAGCGCGCGGGTGATCAATGACTGGCCCGCACCCATCACGGTCAGTCACGCAGGCCGCAGTGTGCTGACAGGGCCCCGTTTCCTGCAGGCCGCGCCGGAAAGCCACCCGGTTGCCCGGGCGCTGCGGATCTGGTTCGGCGACCGGGAGCCGGCGCGCTCAAGCTGGGACCAACTGGCGGCTATCGTTGCGGTGCGCGGTGGAGCGGGACTGTTCGCGGAGCACGGCGGCAATGGCCTCGGGTTCGACCCCGAGACTGGTACGCACGAGTACCTTCCGCTTCAGCCCGGCAAGCCGGAACGCACCTGGCTGGAGCCGCTGGTGGATGATGCGGCGATGTCCAAGGCGGTGGAGAACCTGATGGTCGAGGCGCTGCGGGTGTAGCAGGGCAACTGTGCTACTGCGCCCCAACCACCTGCAGGTCGAGTGTGAGGGTGACCCCAGGTCTGAATGGCCCGCCGGCCACGAAGAGCACACCCTCGGACCCAGTCCACCCCGGCGCGGTATTCCAGTTGCTCAGGTCGGCGAAGGTGTCTTCGAAGAGGACATCCTGGGCGTGCCCCCTGAGGCGACCGCGAACAAGGCGGCAAAGCAGACAGCCGTGAGGTTCCGCACGGCAACCGCTTCCCATGTGACCAGCAGTGAGTTTTCAGTATAGTGGCGGCCCGGAGTTGGGCACGAGGTCGTCCGCGCCCAATTGCGCCACAGTCTCACCGTTGCGGATGCAGGAGAGTTGCGTCGCCGACGTCTCGTCCCGGGCGGCTTCCCAGCGCCAGGTGTCGGTGGCGCCATCACAGGTGACGGTGATCTGGGCTGCATCGGGCCCCTGAGCTGCGAGAGTGACTCCCGGATCACACTGACCCCACGGGTCGAGAAGCGTCGCCAGCCGCCATTGCGCTCCGGCGGCCTTCAAACGGATTTGCCGGAAACCGAGGGGCTCCCCGCGATTGTCGGCGGGGGAATCCACGACAGCGCTCTCGAAGGGCAGGTCCGAGCCGACGTACACCGGGCAGGCTGCATTTCCGTTGGTCAGCCGCCAGGCTCTCTCATGGGCGTCCGCCTCCTCGATGGATGGTGCCTGCAGCAACCACGTAATGTCAACTGGAGCGGCTCCTCGAATATCATCCAAGACCAGGATATAGCGGCCTGGCATCCAGATGAAGGTCCTTCGGAAACGCTGCAGGCCCCGGTAGGCCTTCCCGGCCTCGCCGTCGGCGATAGTGAACTGCGGCGTGTTCCGCCAGGCAACCACCCGGGCCACCGTGTTCATGTCCACGTTGCGGACTGGCTGCATCCAGTGGCCCGAACCCTCTCCGATCTGGCCCTTACCGTTGACGAGAATTGTGTTGTGCGATGCGGTCTGCTTGTTGTAGGCATAGCGATCATCTTCGGCCAGCATTGCGCCGCCGGCGAAGAGTGTGAACATGCCGCAGTCCGGGTCATCATGGGCAATGTTGATGTACTTACCCGTCTCATTGCGGAAGTCGTTCAGCGTCACGCCCCCGTAGGGCCCGCACTTGAACATCGCGGCCACGGCATCGGGCCCCCAACCGTCACGCACCAGCGCCAGGCCGAGATCGGGGTACAGAGCATTGACAGGCACCTTCTCGATCGAACCCTTCAGCGACGGGTCATACCAGATGACCGAGAACCAGCCGTAGTTGAAGCTGGTCTCCGGGTCGGCCGTGTGGAACTGCATCAGGGCATCCTGCAGGTCCCCGAGTTCGTGAACAGCGGTGCACCTGAATGCATAGTCATTGATGAACCCGGTGCCCCCCGCATCGCCGAAGCAGAAAGCGTCGGTAAATCCCGGAAGCAAGGTGTGCATACGAAAAAGCGGGTTGTTCCTAAAGTAGGCGTGACTCAGGAACTCGGTCCCGAAGCAACGGTCCGCAGCGTCGAAGGCCAGCAACAGGTAGGGCATCCCGAACACCATGTACGAAGGTGATTCGTGGCAGCTACCGTCCTCGGGAAGCCACTGGTGTACGAACTCCAGTTCCTCGCGAGTCTTGGACAGAATCCACTCCCAGCCGGGGCCGTCGCCCGCGATTGCCAGGGCGCAGAGGGTCAGACCGGCATCCCGGTGCCAACGGTGGTTGTTCTGTGGATCCGACTGCCAGTAGCCTGTGTCCTTGTTTCCGTTGAGGTGCCCGCCGTAGTACTGCCACCGCGCATGGTTCAGGAGCTTGCGCCGGAACTGTTCGCGGAATTCGGCAGGCAGACTGTCGTACAGCCAGTCGTAGGCCAGCGCAGCGCCGACCATGATATTCGCCGCACCCATCCCGCTGTTTCGTTCGCTGGTGGTCTCCCAGTCGGGCGTCTCCAGGAACTTGCGCATGAACCCGACGGCATTGTCCAGAGATGCCTTTTCGCCCGTGAGCACGTAATGCAGGGCCACTGTGGGCAGGCGCCAGACTCCCTGGCGCTGGGCATCGGTGGCGTCGGTGACCCATCGGGTATGGTCGGGCGGTTTGCAGGCTTGCAGGTAGGCCAGCATCTTGTCGAAGAAGACCTTGGACGGCCCGGCGATACGCTCTTTCATGGCCGGAATATCCTCGGCCGAGAAGAGCAAGCGGGGGTGCCTGCCCCGCAGTTCGGGGACGATGTCCACCGGCTTGTCGGGCGCGGGATCGGTTGTCGGTACCACCGGCGGTGGGGGCGGAGGAGGCACGGGGGTGGCTGTCATCGGGCCGCCGAGTTGCACGGTGATGTCATCCACCCAGATCGTATGCGCGGGCGCTTTCATCTCGTCGCCGAACAGGGCAATGCCGCGAAAGCCCCTGAACTGGGTCTTGTTCCAGTCGAAGCGCGGCGTGCGGGCGTTCACGTCCGTGCCGTCGATGCTGATCGACAGGCCCTTCGCGGCGTCCATGGTGAAGGTCCAGCGATGCCAGGCAGGGTCGCGGCGAACACCCAGGTATTGCACGTTGAACCATGTGGTTTTCTGGTCGGAATCCGAGGCGCAGTAGGTGGTGTCCCCCGAAAGGTACGGGGCATACAGAGCACCCACGACCAGCACACGACCGTCGCTCTGGATCAGCCCCCAACGCGGTCCCACCCGACGGTCCTTGGGGTTGTCAGGCTTCGCACAGTCGTCATAGACCCACATCTCGACCACGCCGGAGCCGTCCTCATCACGCAGGGGGAGAACAGCTTTCGCCCCCGGCCCGATACGCAGCGAGCCGCCCACCTCACCGCCCCGACTGCGCGTGACATCAAGACTGGCGTCGCCGTCAATCTGCCAGCCCTCCAGTGCGGTGTCGGCGGCGAAGTCCATAGTCATGTCGGCGTTCACGCAGACGCAGAGCGCCAGCGAAAGCAGAGCGTTCAGTCTCGCTATCTCACGCCAGTTCATGATCTCGAACCTCCCTCGGAGTCGCAGGGCAGCAGCCGTCGATCGCGCTAACCGCTCCATTCCTGCTCGACGATGGAGCGCCCGGCGGCTTCGATTGCCGCGATCTTGTAAGCCCTGTTGCGTCGCGTCACGGTGATCAGGTCCGCCACGCGCACCCCGGTGTGGGCCGCGATACGGTTCATTACTTCAAGGCACCAGCTTGTGCCCCCACCAGACCCTCCCGCCGCCGCGATGCCCACGAAGTCCTTGCCCTGGAGGGGATTGTCGCCGGGGCCCACCTTGCAGCGGCGCAAGCGGTCCAGGAAGGTCTTGGCGCGTTCCGCCAGATCGCCGAAGTACACCGGATTGGCCAGCACCCAGACATCGGCGGCGAAGATGGCTTCGCGCAGGCGCTGGAAATCATCGTCAATGACGCAGCGGGCTTCCGACCGGCAGATTCCCCACCCGCGGTCGCACTGACGGCAGGCCTGGATCGCATGGTCACACAGGTGCACCAGTTCCACTTCAGCGCCCGCCTCCGCGGCGCCCTTGCAAAAGGCTTCGGCACAGGCCGCGGTGAGACCGTCCTTGTTGGGGCTTGCATTCCAGACGAGAACTCTCATCCCTATCGCCTCCAGTCAGTTCAGCCAGACTCACACACCGCACGTGTCTATTCGCTGGATACTTGCTCACGCCCTGCAGGCCCAACCCCGCGGATGCGCCAAGCCAAGGAGCGTCTCCGGCCAAGTGCAGAGAGCCACGCATCTTTCCTATTCTGACAACTGTGCGGGATTGTGGGTATAACGGCGCGGTTGACAAGGGCATTTTCGTCGTGTATGAAACAGTCAGAAACAATCACTAACGCTCAACAAGCGAGATTTCATGATACAGTTCACATTCGCTGATGTTGCTTACTCCCTGAGTGATCTGGCCGGTGAGGGATACGTACAGGCAGCATGCCAGGCACGCGCGGCGTTGTCCGGAGAGAGCTTTTCTGAGCTACTCGACACAGCGCGCAAGCGCGTATCCTTTTATCCTGCTGCCTGGCATGAACGTTTGCTCGAGCGCCTGCCGGAAGTAGGGCAAAAGGTCTGCGACGGACTGGACACCAGCGCTGCCGGCGCGGGAAGTCAGGCCTTCACAGCGGCAACCAACGCCGCTGCCGCGCCACTCACCGGCTACGGGCTCTTCCGAGTCGGGGAAGACGGCCGCTTGTACCTGCTTACCAAGAGCGAGCACTACCACACGCCCCTGGGCCACTCTTTCCCGGGATACGAACTGCTGGAGATCGCACGGAGCCTCGGCATTCCCAACGCCACGCACAACAACACGAGGGGGCACATTACGCGGCTCTTGGAAGAGGAGCTGGTGCGCGCGGCACACGGGCTTGATCGACGCGATGCTCCGGGACTACAGACCGTGCTTGCGGACCGGTCGCTGAACGGCCTGAACCGCGTCCTGAACCTCGAGACCGGGAGCCTTGCGGTGGAGGCCGGGGTGAAGATGATGCTGGCCCGGTTCTACCGGGTTCAGGACGACTCACCCGAGCCAGTGTATAGTGGCCGCGTTCCCGTATTCCTGGTGATGGGCAATGACGATGGTGGCCTGCTCGCCAATTACCACGGGACTACGGTGCTGACCCAGATCTTGCGCGGGATGTGGCCGGGGCTTGCCGAATCCCTGACCGGCTGTGAGACGCTTCGCGTGTGTCCGATCAGACCCAACCGCGTTGAGGACCTGGAAGACGCTTTCGCGCAGTTCGAGCAGCCGCCGTACAAAATCGCGGGATTCATCCACGAAATTGTGATGATGAACTATGGGGCCGTGGTCCTGGCCCGCGAGTTCCTGCACCGCGCGTATGAACTGTGCGCCCAGTGCGACGTGCCCACGATGGTGGATGAGATCCAGTCCTGCCTGTGGGCTCCCGGGCTGTTTCAGTATCGCGAGTACGGACTGAAGCCTTCCATGGTGGTGCTTGGCAAGGGGTTCCCGGGCGGAGAGTATCCGGCTTCGCGTCTACTTTTCAGCGCCGGGATGGACTCCCTTCCCCAATTCGGCGCGCTGGTCACAAACGGACAGGAGGAACTTGCTTCACTGGCGTATCTCGTGACCATGCGCTGGGCTCAGGATAACGGGGATGCGGTCGGCGCCATCGGGGATGAGTACGAGGCCGGTCTTCGTGAACTGGCCGCGAGGCATCCGGAGACGGTGGCTGGTATCAATGGCAGGCGGCACATGGGCGGCATCGCGTTCCGCGACCTGCAGACGGCGAAAGCCTTCACCTCGCTCCTGAACGCCCGCGGACTAGACATCAGCGTCCAGACATACAAATCCGAGTGTCCGCCGACAGCCTTGACCAAACTGCCGATCACCGTATGCCGCAAAGTGGTGGGTTTTGTGATTGACCGCATCGCCGAAGCGCTGGACCAGGTCAAGGGAGGCGTATGACTCCCCGGCAACAGGCGATCCTGGAGCAGCTTCGAAGCGGCAGGGAACTGTCGGTGGAGGAGCTTGCGCAGCAGTTTCAGGTCTCGGCGGTCACGATCCGCCGAGACCTGGACGCCCTGGCCCGGCAGGGCCCGATCACACGCACCCACGGCGGAGCGCTTCTGTCGCGAGCAGGCATTATCGAGTTCAGTTTCCGGGAGCGCGCGCAGGAGTGTATCGAGCAGAAGCGGGCCATCGCGCGGCACGTGGCGGGGGTAGTGCGACCGGGGATGACGGTGGTGCTCGATACGGGAACAACAACCCTGGAGGTTGCGCGAGCGATCGCGGGAACGCCGCGAATCTCCGTGATTACCAGTTCGCTGGCCATCGCGTCAGCACTGCAGGCCCACGACAACCTGGAACTCATTCTGCTCGGGGGCAGAGTGCGGAAGGAGAGCCCGGATCTCGCAGGCTCTCTGACCGAAGACAATTTGCGCCTCTTCCGGCCCGACCTTGCGATTCTTGGCGCCGATGCGGTGGACAAAGCTGGCACATACACCTCGGACCTGGGGGTGGCGGCGATCTCGAGAGCAATGATTGACGGTGCGGGTGAGACGTGGCTCGTGGTGGACAGCAGCAAGTTCTCCCGCCGCGCGCTGGTGCAGTTTGCGGACTGGAGAAAGTTCGATCACGTGGTGACCGACACCGGGCTGACACGCAAGGACCGCAAGTGGCTTACCAAGGCGGTTCCTGACGTGCGAATTGTGGAAACGTAACCTGTCTCGGCAAGGAGCCGTCCAAATGCAACTGGTGATGATGAAACACAGCCTCGAGGGTCTGCCGCCAGTGGAACTGCCGCAGGGGTATGAACTGAGGCATTTCGTGCCTGGCGATGAGGCAGGCTGGGAGGCGGTGATGGCCGCGTCTTTCGGCCAGAAAGAGCCGGCCTGGAGCTTCCGCGATGTCATGGGACGCGATGCCGCCTGCTCACCGGAGCGAGTGCTTCTTGTCACCTGTCGCGGGCAAGCGGTTGCCACCGCGTCGGCCTGGTACCGACCCGAGTGGGGCATCGAGACCGGCTACGTTCACTACGTGGCCGCGGACCCGGCGCACTCCGGCAAGAAACTCGGGCACATGGTTTCACTGGCGGTGTTGCACCGGTTCGTGTTCGAGGGACGCACACGCGCGGTGCTGCAGACCGACGACTTTCGAGCGCCCGCCATCAAGACTTACCTCCGGCTGGGCTTCGAGCCGTGGCTCGTCGAAGAAGACCAGCGGCAACGCTGGCGCGTTGTGTTCGAGACCAACCGCCTGCAACCACTTTGCCCGAATTGGGAAGAGATCATCAAGGGTTCGATACACACCATGCCGGGCGCCTGATGCCTCCTGCGCAAGTCACGCGAATCATTCCTGGAGCAGGCGGCCCAGCTCGCCCGTGAAATCTGCATCCAGGCGCCCCAGGAACTCGTCCCAATCCGACGCATACCTGTACAACGCCATCGCGGCCAGCTTCTTGGTCACGATGGCGTTTCTGTATGCCTGCAGTTCGGGCTTGCCGAGAATCCGCATCACCTTCGCCGGTCCTAGGTGCTCCATGAGTACTGCGGGAACATACCGTGCGATGATCTCTCGTACCAGTGACGAACGGCGCAGGATCTCCTCAATGCGCTGGTAGAGCAACTGCTGCAGGGACAGAAGCTGTTCGCTGGTCTGAATTGACAGCGAGTAGAGCGGCGTCCCGGTCTTCTCGTGCAAGGAAAGCAGCATGCGAGTCTCGGCCACAGCATTTGCCGCAATGAGTTCCAGCACCGACCGGATCAGCCCCGAGCGCGTCTGGGCATTGCGGACCAGGAAGGGCTCGTAGTCTTCCCCCAGCAGGAACGCGCTCAGAACCTCAGCGATGGCGCTACAGGTCACCCCGCCCTTGTTGGCCGATGAGTCCTTGATCTGCACGATCCCGGTCTCGCGGGCGATGTGCTCGCGTGAAGTATCGTCAAAGAAGACGTTGGCCCCCTCGACAATGACCTTGAGTTCTCGGAAATTGGCGATGAACTGGCTCACGTTCTCGCCATTCACAGTGTCTTTGAACCCCCCACACGGAACAAAAGCAGTGATGTTTGCCTCCGCGAGGTAGCGACGCACCTCGGGGTTGCACAAGAAGTTGCGGTGGAAGAAGGCGCCGTCGGGCACGAGTGTCCCGTCGGGGAGTCGCACGGCCCCGGCTTGCCGAGGGACCCTGAACCCGCGAGGCCCCAGGAGTTCCAGAGGGTAACCCATGGTATCGACTCTCGGTGCCGTGTGCCGGGCGAAGGCGAGTTCCATGAGCGTTTGACGGTCCAGGCCGTCAGGGTCGAAGAGAACGGAACCGCCGTCGATGACCAGGCAGATGCGCCCTTTGAAGGACTGTATCTGGTTGGCGCCCAGGTCACCGTCAGGGCCGCCGGTCATCATCAGATTGGTCTCGGCCTCGTCGAGACCGACATGATCGAGGACAGTGCGGAGGGTAGTCATGACGCCCATTGTGGTCATGCCGCTGGCGTCGATCTCATCCCCAATCTCCCGGTAGATGAGCGACGTGTCCGGGGTGGTCAGCACCGGCACGCCCTCGATCTGCAGTTCGGTCCCTGCACTGCCACGGGACACCAGGCCGAAGACGCGGCGGTCGTGGGTGATGCCATAGACATCGTGGGGGATGCCGAAGCTCTTGCCGGTGGTGACTGTGCGCCAGTGCCGATCGCCTCGTTCACGGGCGCGATAGGCGACGGCGTCCATAAGCCCCGCGGTCCCCTCATCCGGGCCGAAGAAGACCCGTTCGGATTTGCCGAGGTAGTCGATGACCTCCTCGCAGGGCTGGGTGAGATCCATAACGCCTTCGGTGAAGTCAAGCATACACCGGAGGCCATCGCGCGGGAACTCAGGATGAGGCACAATGACGCCCTTGGCCCCACTCTCGGCGATGTCTTTGTGTTTGAGACGCTGCGCGACCGGCCCGAGCGCGTAGTTGAGCAGTGGCATGTTGTCCAGCTCGTCGTCATAGTTGCCGGGGGTAACCCGGATCAGACGCACGCCGCCGCGGGCCACGTCTTCGGCCCGCATGTGTGTGGCCGTCGCGTAGAAGCCCAGGACGAAGAAGAGACCGTACACGGGTCCGGGAAAGACCAGGGGGTCGAGGATCGCGGAGTCCAGACGGAAGGCGTGGGAACGTTTCTCCCGCTTGTAGAAATTGGTCTTCTGGACGTGGGTCACCAGATTCGCCATGAAACTCATGATGTCGAACCCGGTCCGATTGTCGACGAAAGAGATTGCCGCCTGCCGGCGAAAATCCTCGATCTCCCGCCGGAGGGTCGAGGGCTTCGGGCGACTCCTGTGGGCCGGGTTGAACTTGCGGTCGAACAAGCCGAAAAGGCGCTTTATCAGGTCAGGACTCTCGCGCACCGTGTCCAGTACCCACCTGCGCGTGTACTCGGAACGGCTGGATTCAAACACGCGGTGGGCAAAGGCGTCGCGAAGTTCCTTCCGCGCCAGCCCATTCATGATGTGCAGGTCGGTCTGCAGTCCCTTGTGGATGAAGCTGTGCACGAAAGCTGCCGCAGCGGTGGCGAAAAGATACTCCTGGAAGTCAAGCTGCCCGGACACGTACATGATGTCGAGGTCACCGGTCTGGATGGCGAGGAAGGACTGGAGATTGGCCACCGCCTTGGACAGTGCGGTGGCTGAATGCTTCCCGTCAAGGTAGAGCGAACAGATGGATTCCAGCCGCCCGGTGACGCCGCGATATGTCTCCCAGTACGCGCGACGCAGGACGATCCCCAGGTCTTCCATCATCCGGCGGATCACCGGCAGGGCTGAGTGGCTGAAGTCATCGGCGAACATGATGCGGGTCTCACCGGTGGGTTTGGCTGAGGAGACTTCCACCAGTGGCACCGCTGCTGCCGCGCAGCGTTTCAGGAATTTGATGTAGCGCCGCCGGGTGTCTTCCGGCACCGCGGGGTCCTGCTGGAAGGCGAAGAGGTCTTCCGGCCTATCCCCCGGTCGCAGCGGTGGAGGCACCTGCGGGTGGATGATATAGGTGTAGTAGGAGCTCTCGGGGCTGAAGTAGTACTCAACCCGATTGCCGTTCATCACCGAGTCGAGCACCGCCTCCATGCGGTCGCGACTCTGGGGAGTTGCGATACGCGCCTGAACGCCCCCGTCGATGTCGAACCGCGCCTCAGCTACCTCGCCTCGCAAGACCACTTCGTCATCCTCGCGCACGAGGATGTTGTTCGCAACAGCGCGCAAGACCCGCTTCAGAGCATCCCTTGAGATATTGCGGAAGAAGTACTCTGCGAGGCCGAGCTGGGTGAGCAGCACCCCGGCGGCAGCATTGACGCAGCGAGCGGTGAGCAGGCCCTCGCTGGCAAGCTCAATCACGGTCTCATAGAGCATCCGCGGGTCGAGCCCCATCGCCTCTGCCCGGTCGATGACAGATCCTGTTCTGCACGTCCCACGTTCGAACTTCATGGGTGACCCTCCCTGCAGCTAACGACGACTCGCCGGATCTAACGCCTTCGCTTTGGCGGAAGACAAAGTGGGCGGACGCATGGAATGAGACTGGACTTCCCAATGCTTTTCGTATATTGTATACAGTATGCAAAGACCCGGTCAACCTATTCCACGCACATCCCTTGCACAACAGGTCGCGGAAGCTCTCTTCCAGCGTCTGGTGAACGGAGACCTGCAGCCCGGGGACCACCTGGGCGAGATCGAACTCGCAGAGGAGCTGCAGGTTAGTCGGACACCTGTCCGGGAAGCAATTCTCCACCTCGCAGCACTCGGCCTCCTGCAGAGGGACACTCATCGGGGCTCCCGGGTGGCGCAACCCTCCGTCCCGGAGCTTGTACAGGTGTACGAGGTGCGCGAGAGTCTCGAGGGGCTCGCAGCACGGCTTTTCGCGGAACGCGCCGGGCCCATACAGCGCCAGGAGCTGTTCCAGACCCGCCGCGAACTAGAGCTTGCGCGTTCCAGGAAAGACGCCCTGGGAGTTCGAGTGCTGGACTTCAATCTGCATCGCCAGATCATTCGCGGTTGCGACAACAGGTACCTTGGCAGCGCGGGCTATGCGGAATCCCTCATGCTTCTGGCATATCTCGTGCGCGATAGAAGTCTAAGCATCTTGCCGGGTCTCGCGCCGCAACCCCATGATCCCCACGTTGCCTTGATGGCCGCCATAGAAGCCCACGACGGCGACGAGGCGGAAGCCGCAATGCGCGCCCACATCCGCGGCACCCGCATGATGCTCAGTGCAGTCATCGATGACCAATAGCGGTCACACTGCCTACAATCCACTATATCCCCGCCCAATCGTCCGCGAGGTCACCCACCATGCCCAAAGCCGAAATGACCGGAAAGGAACGTCTGATGACTGCCGTCCGACACGAGGAGCCCGACCGGGTGCCCATCTGCCCGCGCATCAACTGGGCGTGGCTGGATCCGGACAAGAGCCACAGGCTCGAGGAGCTTTACGCGCCGGTCATCGACCCCATGGAGATCCTCACCGGCACCACCCCCAACTATATCATCACCTACCCCGAGCAGTACGATCTGCCCGACGTGCGTGTGGACACAACGCGATACCAGGAGGACGAATACCAGGTGGTGGAGCGGGTCTTTCACACGCCTGCCGGCAAGCTCTCGGACCGCACGAAAATCCCGCCATCAGGCCGGGAATATGGGATGTCGCCGAACCCGATCAAGACCGAGTATCTTGTGAAGAGCCGCGAGGACATTCCTGCGCTGCGGTACATTCTGCCGGAGATCGAAGGCAACTACGACCATGCAGTGGCGCGAATGCGAGAACTCGGGGACCGCGGGGTGGTCATGGTCAATGTGTACAGTGAGCTCTGCCACCAGGCGGGCGATGTGCGGGACATGCAGGACATCATGATGGACTACTACCTCGATCGGCCGTTCTTCGATGAGCTGCTGGGACTGTTCCAGGAGCGCACCATGGCCGAGACGAAAGCCGTCATGGAGGCCGGGGTGGAGTGGGTCTTCGCAAACTGCTACTACAACAGCATCTCGGCGGGATGGTCGCCGGCGATCTTCGAGGAGGTATTCGTACCGCACATCACCGCTCAGGTGGACCTCGTGCACAGCTACGGCGGATATGTGGACTACTATGACGATGGGCACCTGTCGAAGAGCATGGGGCTTATCGCGGACTGCGGGGTGGATGTGCTGGAGACGTGTACCCCGCCACCCGTGTGCGATTTCGACCTGCAGGAGGCGAAGGCGACCATCGGGGAGAAGGTGACACTGAAGGGCTATGTGGACCTGCTCTACGTGGTGAAGCGGGGCACGCCGGAGTTGGTGGAGCAGACTGTGGCGCAAGCGATGGAGATTGCCAAGCCCGGAGGCGGGTTCATCATCGGCAGCAGCGACAGCTTCCGCGAGGGCACTCCGCCCGAGAATATACACGCATACTTCCAGAGTTGCCTGAAGTATGGGGTGTATGACTAGCAGGAGAGTATTTGATGAGCGATCCGAGCGTCACAGGCCTGCGAGTTGCGAGCAAAGCCGTTGCCGTACTGGTCTGGGCGGTGGTTTTCGTGCGGAGCGCATCACCGTCGGCGGCGCAGGACATCCTGCCCCAGGACTGGGGACCAATCTGGCAGGTGCAACTTCCCGACAAGGAGCGGCACCCGTCGCTCTTCTTTGACGAGAGCGATCGCACACGCATGCTGGAGCGCACCAAACAACGGCCCACGGACTACTGGTGGCGCAGTTTCGCGAGCGCCGGATATCGGAGCGCCGCTGCGATGCGCTGGTGGTTGCTGGGCGACGAAGCGGATGCGCAGAAAGCACGTGACGATCTCGTGGGCAAACCGATCTGGCGCGAGCCAGGCCACGGATACCTGGAGCCCAGTTCCCACCGGTTCGCGGACTACGTGCTGGCGTATGATATTCTGGCGAGTTGGCCCGGACTGAGCGATGAGGATGAGAAGCTGATCCGCGACAGGATCGCGGCCGAAGCAGACCACTATTACAGCGTGATGGACGGCGTGCCCGGGGGGTGCAACTACGGGAACCAGCGCACGCTGGCCGCGTCGGCTCTCGGATTGGCCGCGCTGGCATTGTGCGAATACCAGGACAGCCCCCGCGGGCCGCTGGCGTGGATGACCCGCGCCCTGTATCAGACCCGCCGCGAGGAGAACTGGTGGTTCTTCCGCCCTGGTGGGCATTTCGTGGAGGGTCTCGGATACACGGACTACATGGGCTGCCTGTTCGTGCCCTTCGTGATCGCGTACGAACGCGCCACAGGGAAGTATCTGTTCGAAGACCAGAGGCTGCGCGAATGGCTTACTTTCGCCGCTTACCAGACCACCGCACAGGGCGAGATGATCCCCTGGGGCACGTGCGAGACGGGTCGAGTCGTGCGTTTCTTCGCGCTGCTGTCCAATCAGCATTACGGCCGTGACCTTGCGCCCCTGTTCAACTGGGCATTCAACTGGCACACGGCCAGCCCCCACATATTCCACGTGCCATTGGCCCTTTCGGTCTGGGAGGAACACGTGCCGGGGGAGATGCCTCCCGCGTCCAGGGATTTCGGCCCGTCCCAGACGGTCGTGCTACGCGACAATTGGGGACATGAGACAGTCAGCGTTTGGTTCGCCGGGAAGGATCCGACCTGGCCGCTGAAGTACCGGTACGGCACCTATAGCCAGGGCGACGCCGGTCACTTTGTTGTGGCCGGTTGGGACGAGATACTCGCGGCGGACTCCGGCTACGACCACTGGAAGAGCCACGACTACTTCGGCTCGGAATTCCACAATGTACTGCTTATCGACGGCAAGGGCCCACAGCAGGACACGCCGGGCGAGATGTCGGCGATAGACACGGACGGTCCTGTGAAGCACGCCACGGTGACCGTATCGTACCAGGGCTGCACAATTCGCCGCACACTGGCCCTTGTGCGTGGGAGGTACGTTCTGGTGGTGGATCGAGTGCAGGCTGACGCGGAGCATGAGTATGCGTGGCAGGTGCGTTCCAGTTGCCCGCCCGATGCGGAGGGCTGTTCACAGTCTGAGCGCAGCGTGACCTGGCCGGGCCTGGATGCTTTGGAATGGCGCACGCTGAAGCCGGGCAGGACGCAGCTTACCACGGTGGCGCCGCCATTCGCGTCGCTGTCGGTGGAGAAGGGGCGCTGGATGCCCATTTCCAGCAGGCCGGAATTCACCAACCAGGTGGCTATCGCGCGTTGGAAAGCGGGTTCGACGACCTCACTTTTCGCCCTGATCCCCAATCTCCGTGATGCGGCGGACGTGTCGTGGGAGGCAGAAGATGACGGTCTCATCATCGCGGGACCAGGATGGACGGACCACGTGGGCGTCGTCAGCGATGTGCTTGCGATCCGGTCCGAAAGCGGCGATCTGAGGGAGGAGCTGGGTATATAGATCGTCACACCGTGCGAGAATCCAAGGAAAGGTCTCTCACAATGAGTATCCCCGCAGGCATCCGTATCCACGTCGTGTCGGCATGCCTGCTGCTGACTTCGACATCAATCGCGCCCGCTGACAACTGGTCCTGGGCGAAGTATGGCATTCCGGAGAGCGACCTCCCCACCTGTATCCCCCTCGAGCGCACCGACTGGGCCAGTGCGTACCACACTGTGATGCTCGCCCGGGAACCCAGAGAGAACGCGCGGGTGATCTTCCTGGGCGACTCCATCACCATGATGTGGAGGTCGCAGTCCGGTTACGAGGGTGGCACGCGCGTGTGGGATGAGTACTACGCGCCGTTGGGCGCTGCAAACCTGGGCATTTCGGGCGACCGAACCGAGCACATTCTCTGGCGAATCACCGCCGGCGGCGATCTCGACGGCTTGAGCCCGAAGGTGCTGGTACTGCTCATCGGCATCAATAACCTGCTGCAGGGGAGCACCCCGGAACATACCGCGGCGGGCATCACCACCATTGTCAACTACCTGCGGAACAAGCTGCCCGAGACCAGGATACTTGTGCTCGGAATCTTCCCGTGCTGGGAGAAGCCGGACCACCCCATCCGCGAGAAGGTCCGCCAGACCAACGCGTTCATCAGCCGCCTCGCCGACCGGGAGCGGGTCTTCTATCTCGATTTCGGCCACCGTTTCGTGGAGCCCGACGGGACCATCAAGCGCGAGAAACTGCGGGACCTGCTGCACCTCTCCGAATACGGCTACCGCATCTGGGCCGAGGCCATGCAGGCGCACCTGATGGACCTGCTTGAGAACGAGGGCAAGGGCGACATGTGGGGCGCGCTACCCGACAAGGAGTGACCGCAGGCAATGGTGTGGTCAATGGCGATTGCTTCCGGGCTGCTGTTCCTCGCGGCCTGCGCCGGAGCGCAGGGACACGGGAACCCCATGCCCGTCGGTGTCGATGACGCCGGCGCGACACGGTGGATCGGAGACGACCCGGCAGCCCAGGATGCCTTCGAAAAGATCGGGTTCGACTTCCTCATGTACCACTTCTGGGGCGAGGCGAAGATCGCGGACGTTGAGCGTATGGATCGCTGGGCATCCGAAGGCGGGCACCGCTACTTCCTCAACCACGAAAATGCCACCGCCGGGCGCGTCCCTGGTGACCCTGCTGTCTACCACAAGCCCGGCTGGTTCTTCCAGCCCTCGAGAGAGTACGTAGAGCGCTGCCTGCAGTCTCCGTACTTCATGGGGTTTTGCTACGACGAGTGCGAGCACTGGATCTGCAACGGTGTGAACGTGACCGGTGGAGGAGAGTTCAAGCCCCATTTCCACGACGCCGAAGGCGAGACGCTGCAGGAGGCTTACCAGGGGAACCTGCGCAATATCGGGATACTCATGGATCGCGTCTTCCCTGGTTTCGCGGAACGTGCGAGGGAGCCCGGGAAGCTGCCCATTGTGAGTACCGAGAACGTCTTCCCGATCCTGCAACACCTCTTCGCCCGGGCCGGCATGGTGCAGATGCCCAAGCTGCTCAAGGAAACGATCACGCCGGTGACGCTGGCGATGGCAATGGGTGCGGCGAAGCAGTACGGCGTTCAGCACTGGACATCGGTGGACCTGTGGGGCCCGGGCGGCTACCCGGGCCATTCTCCGGAGGAACTGCGCTCGGCCCTGCTGATCGCCTACTGGACCGGCTCCGAAGCCACCTACATCGAGAACTTCAACTACCAGGGCAGTCTGTACTCGCCGGAGGGGGGCAGAGCGGTCCTCTCGCCATACGGAGAGGTCGCCCGGGAGTTCATCCGCGAGTACCTGCCGGCAAACCCGCGACGCCTGAGGTTCGAGCAGTTCGCGCCGGAGATCATCATCGTGCGGTTCCCTGATTCTGACTGGGGGCAGGAAAACCCCGGGCCGTGGATCAGGCGCAATCTCTACGGCGCCAGTAACCTGGAGCCTGACGCCGATACCCGCTACTGGATCAAAGTCTGGCACGTGATCTCCCACGGCACGATTCCCCCGGTGGCGCTGAACTACAACACCCATCTCGGCATCCCGTACCGTGTGCTCTTCCCTGCGAACGACGTGGCGGTGTACGACCACCTGGCCGCTGATCCAGCGCTGTATCGGAGCGCGAGACTGGTGTTCCTGGTGGGCAAGCAGGTGAGCCCGGAGTGCCTCGCCACACTGCGCGCATTGAGCGAGAACGGCCTGACGGTGGTGTCCACGAGCAGGCTTGCACCGCCGGAGTTCGCGGGCCCAGGAGATGCTGGAGTCACGGCGCACGCGACGGGAACGGGGCGCTGGGTCGTGACCGACGACGTGACACTTCCGGCAGTGCGCGAGATCCTGCAGCCGTACCTGGGCAAGCCGGACGAGTTGCGGTACGTGTTCGGCGAGACAGAAGTTGTGTTCACCACACCTGACGACCCCACGCGGGTGCAGGTGTCAGTGCGGGAAGTGAAGGACTGAACCCGGAAAGGCTGGGGCGCCATGTTGTTCAGTCGACTGTTGCCCATCGCCGCCATTGCCGCCACTCTTGGGGGCGGAGAAGCACAGTACGTCACACCCGGAGTCTCTCCGGGAAGCTCTGTCGTCTTCGACGCCCGGCAGCTGGACTGGGATGAGCGCTGCACCGCGGAGGCCTTGCAGGGGCTTGTGAACCGGAGCGGCCCGCGGCTCTTCCTGCACGGGGGCGCGGCCTACGAACAGCGCTGGCTGGATATCTACGCCGAACGGGCGGGCCTGAAGTACGAGCGCCTGTCCGGACTGCGGAACCTGCTGGCCCGATTCGGCGGGGAGACAGGCGGGCTTGTGGTGTACGACCCGACGCAAGACGCGAGCCGTTACGTGGCCATCACTCTCGCGGGCGTGGAAGGGCTGATCCCGGTGTCCACGACGGTGCTGGAGGGCCGGTCGCCGGGGATGAGGCCAACCGGTGAATGGGGCGGCGCTGATTTCGTGCTCCAGAGTCCTGCCGAACTCCAGTCGTGGCGCAGAGCCGCAAACCCGGTGCTGTCCGTGGAATCCGGGAAAGGGTTGTGGGTGCAGGAAGGCAACCCCACAGCCGCCAGCCCCTGGAGCTTCATCTCAATTGGGCCGGTGCTGGTGGACCTGGATCGGTACCCGTTTCTCGAAGCCGATGTGGCCGAGCTCCAGGGCGAGGGCGCGGGCTGGCAGATCAAGCTCACCTGGGACCGCGATGGGAGTGGGCATGTGAGCGGCGGCGAGGATGACCTGTGCCTACCCCTGAGACGTGAGCCGGGTCTTGTCAGGTGGAACATCAACGAACTGACCGGTCTGCGCGGGAAGCACGCCTTCGCACTGGTGCAGTTGCATGTGCTCGGAGAAGGGGCGAAGGTGCTCTGGCGACGGGTGCGGTTCGTGTCGCAGAATGGGCAGTCCGCAGATGAGCTTCCTGCCCAGCCCTTGGATACCGCGAAGTTGCCTGTCAAACATGACCTGCGCGGACAGTTCACGGACACCATCAGCGCGTACGAATGGGCGCTGCGCGAACTGATGCCGAAGTGCAGCCGCAGACTGGCACACACCGTGAACGGCGGGCAGGTCGACGGGATCAACGTGGGCGTCTGCGGGCCGATGTCCGGGTTCGACTGGCAGACCCAGAACCGGGGCTTCGTGTTCAACCTCGGATGCACCGCGGAGAAGCGGGTCAGCTATGGGACCGTGTGCGGCGGAAGCCCGGAGCAGGCCGCAATGTACGAGCGCATCCTTGACGCCCTGGAGACTCCTGCGCAGATCAACGGCTATGGTGACCCCGAGGGCGAATGGTGCCAGCTTCTCAGCCGGCACGGCCACTACTCCTTCCACGCATTCACAAACTGGAGTTTTCACAACAAGGTCCCCTGCGCGCGGAGTCGATTTGAGCAACGGGCCAACTTCGTGCCCGAGACCACGGAGCCGGAGACCGAACGCTTCTACGTCTGCTTCATGACCAGCGAGGGCGACACCATGAAGGGGCCGATCCCCTTCTTCTATGACAGCTGGTTCGACCAGGCACGCGGGAAGGTGCCGGTGAACTGGGGCATCAACCCGCTCATGGCTGAGCTTTTCCCGGCCATGCTGGACTACTACTATGATACCGCGACGCCGGAGGATTACTTTTTCGTGGGCTGCTCCGGCGCGGGGTACTGCTACCCTGACGACATGAAGGACCTGGACCGGTTTGCCCGGCACACGGCGGAGGCCTGTGCCAATGCCGGAACCCCGGTCATTGACCTGTGGGGAGCTTCGCGGCCTGACGTGCAGGAAAAGTACGCGACGATCACGCGGCCTCTGGGCATGACGGTGAACTGCGCCCCCGCCCGGCTAAAGCTGCTCTCCGACGGCACGCCGGTGGCCTACCATGAGCTTGCCTACTGGCAGACCGACGGGCTGGATGGGGCTCCCTGGTCCCGCGTCTTCGCCACCGAAGATGGGCGCCGGAAGGGCGTTGAACGGATCGTGACGAGGATCGAGGACATCGCGGCCCGGCACCAGCCGCCCTTCGTGATCCTGGTCTACGGCGACCTGCACTCGTACCCACAGCACGCAACGCTGTACAAGGACATTGCCGACGCGCTGGACCCGCGGCGCTTCAAGCCCGCGCGACTCGATGAGGCGATGGCAGGAATCCGCAAATGGGCCTATGGTCGCGTGGTGATGGGCTCCGAAGGCATCAACGAGCGGCTGTCGTGGGCGGCGCTGGAAGGCGTGCCGACACGCATCCCATTGACACTGAGCAGTGGGTGCCAGGAGCCCACTGTAGCGATGATACAGGTGCGCGCCGGGGCCACTAAGTGCTCGGCCCGAGTGCCACTGGAGGCCCGACAGACGCGGCAGGTGGAGGACCTCGTGCTAGCAGTGGCCAGAGGCGAAAAGGCCGACACGGCGCGCGTTACCCTTCGTGCGGCCGGACGGACCCAGCGCTCCCGTGCGGCCCTGTGTGTGGTGCCGTGCGTTGCTGATATCGACCGCGCGACCTTCGCCGCCTGCTGGAGCGCCACCGCGCTGAACCGGTCCATGGGGGGTGCTGTCAGCGACCCCGCGGCGCTCTGGGGCAGGGCCTGGGGCTCTCCGGAGCTTCCCGCGAAGCCAGGCTGCATGATCTACGGGCCCTATGCTCCGATGCCGGCGGGGCGCTACCTGGTGGCCTTCCGGGTGATGCTGTCGAAAAGCGCGACCACCGACCCGGATGTGCATCTGGCAACGCTGGACGTCCACGCGGGTGGGTATGGCGGCATCGCGAAGGTCTGCGGGCAGGCGGATCTCCGCCGCCGAGACTTCGCGGAAGCTGGCGCATGGCAGTGGTTCACGGTGCAGACCGATTGGCCGGGATTGCCGAGCCTCATGGAAACCCGGGTCACCTGGCATGCCCGGGCGCCGATCGTTGTCGACCGCGTCGCGGTTTTCCGGTTGGACTGACAGCCGGGCCACTATCCCGCGGGTGCGTAGACCCTCAGATCATCCAGGGCGCACGGAGACCGGATCGCCCGGATAGAGCTCGCGCCGCTGCGCGGGCTGTGAGACAAGGGGCCTGCCGGCGAATTACTGGCATGCTCGGGACGGCGACAGAGGACGCGCAGGTGCCTGCAAGACTGAAACACCCCCCGCATAGGAGCATAGGTTTTGTGGGACACGCGCCGGTTGAGGCCCAATTCGCGTTGGGCGTGCCCTTCGCCCTGAACCCTTGCCCCACAGCTCGCAAAGCGGGTGGCAGCCTGTAGCCGGGGGCGAGGGTCCCCGTGTTTCCTGCTCTCCCATCTTTGTGCAGCGCGGGGGCGCAATGCGTGCCTCTTTGTTTCCGCGCTGCGAAGGACCCGGGTAAGCGGGGCGCGAAGAACCGGGAGGAGGACACCGCTGGTCCGCAGGCATCCCTGAAGGACAAGTCCGCGTCCCGGTTGAACTGCCCGGCTGTGCCCTGCTATGCCACCAACTGAATGCCCGGAGGCCACCATGCAACTGACCCTCGGAGCCACAACTCGCCCGTGGAACACTTTCTCGTACCAGACCGCCTGTGAGTCCATCGCGAAGGCCGGCTATTCCGACGTCGCGGTGTTCGCGAATGAGGGCAAGATCCCCGTCAACTCGGAGACGTCGGTGGAAGAGGCGAAAGCTGTCGCCGACTTCACGCGCAGCGCGGGCCTTGTCCCTTCGCTGCTCATCAGCGGGGTGAAGCTGGACATACCCGTAGACGAGTCGGTCGCGGACTACTGCCGGCTCATCGACGCCGCCGCGGCATTGGGCGCGCGCTGGCTCATGAACTGCGGCACCGAGAACCCGGCGACGTACGACGATTTCCGGGAGATCATGCGTCAATGCGCACCGTACGCCGAGAGCAAGGGCGTCGCACTGAACATGAAGCCGCATGGGGGCATCGGTCTTACCGGGCGCATGATGGCCGAGACCGTGGAGCTTGTGGGCCACCCGAACTTCTCGATCTGCTTCGACCCCGGGAATATCATCTACTACACTAAGGGCGCGGCTACGCCCGAGGTGGAGCTGCGCGACGTGGCGCCTTACGTGACCACGTGCATCATCAAGGACTGCATCATCATCGACGGCAAACCCGACGTGTGGATCCTCCCCGGCGAAGGCCTGGTGGACTTCCGCGCAGTATTGTCGGGTCTGGCGCAGGCCGGGTTCGTAGGGCCGTTGTATGTGGAGTGTCTCGGCGGCAGCGAGCTTGAGGACATCAACCACCGGGCAGCACGGACTCACAGCTTCGTGTCGGAGATCGTCTCGTCTTTGTGAGGCCGATCCGAGCGACGGCTGTCTTCGCCTTGCGCGCATATGCGCGAGGGGCAATTTCGGACCGCTCGCACCAGCGGCTCCGGTTGCCGACCGCACCCTGGCGCAGCGGAAGAGAAGAAGGTGGGCAACGGCGCCGGGGTAACCGCATGCGAAGGCCTCGTCGGTGCGGTCCAGGAGCGGGAGCTTGCCCTGGATCGGCTGCTTCGCGGGCATTCCTGAGGCTCCCAGGGTGTTCCGTCCCCGATTGTGTGGTGGCGTGCGTGGAACATTGCCGCGGGAATCCGGCAGTGGGCCGGATCGGGCCGGCAACGAAGGCAATTTGGCTTTGTCGGTGTCCACACGCCATGTGAAGCCCGGTTTGAGCGCTTCCGGATTTCTCCAGTGCGAGTGTGTCTCACAACCCGGGAAGGGAAGGGCCGCCGAGTTCGCTCTTTGACGCTCATTGTGACTATGTACACCTCACACGACTTGCCGCGCGGTCATAGTACGCCCGCGGCACTCCCCCACTTTGCACCAACTGGACATCATCATCGTGCGCTCGCCGTGATTCTTTTAGATCTTGACTCTTGTGTTGATATTTGCTATAGTAATTTGAGCAAATGCAGAGAATAAGGCCCTGGGGTTGAGCATATCATGATATTTGCAATAGCGGCGGTTGGAGTGGCGCTCTTGGGGATGGTAGCGGTGATCTGCTGCGCGGTGGGGGCGGAGGCAGAGAAGCGCCTTGATGCGGTGGAGGAACTCGCAGCAGACGAGCGCCAGATAGCCTGAACGCCGTTAGCAGAACAAGGGCAGGGAGAGGGCGAGTCGGGCGAGAGAGCTCTCTCTTCGAGTACGAATGCGCCCCGCAAAGTGCGGGGCGCATTCGCTGTCTTTAGACAGAATATAGCTCTCCTTGATTGTGTTCGCCCCCACTGGTGTGCATAATAGAGGGCGACAGACTATGCTATGGTTCATTTCGCGCGCTCCCATGGTAGTCCCTGGGGAGCGATTTCGCGAGAACCCGAGCCCGGCCATGAGGGTGCTGCCTCGAGACCGGGTTGACCAAGTCCCTGGCTCAACATGATCCCCAGCATCAGGCCTGTGCCCGGCGCTTTCGGGTGACCGGCCTGCGGTCCGGCGGAGATACAAGTCCATCCCGCTCATTGGCGAGCGGGCAGTCTTTTCGCCAATGCACAGTCCACCTTCTCCTGCGCCTGGGGGCAGACGGGATGAAGATACTGCTTGGGCACAAGTACTTCTTCCGCGGTGGGGGGACGTCCACGTACTTGTTCGCCCTTATGGACTATCTGCGCGAACATGGGCACGAGCCCATTCCCTTCAGCGTGCGTTACGCCCAGAACGAGCCGTCAGAGTACTCCGACTACTTCATGAGCCCCCCGCTTGGTCCCGAGGCGTCTCATTTGCGCGATATGAAGTTGACGCCCTTGAACGCTCTGCGCCTGCTTGCCCGCGCCACGTATTCCCTCGAAGCCCGGCGCAAGGTGCGAGACCTGATTCGGGACACTTCCCCTGACATCGCCTACGTCCACAACCTCTACAACTATATGTCGCCGAGCATGATTGACCAGTGCAAGGAGCAGGGCCTGCCAGTGGTCATGCGTGTGCCGGACTTCAATCTGGTTTGCGCCGAGCTGCACTTGCTGCGGGACAACCATGTTTGCAGGGAATGCGTGGGGCATTCGCCTCTGCGCGCCATACGGCACCGGTGCCTGAAGGGTTCCAGGGCAGCCACCGCCGCACGTGCGGTCTCGATGTGGGTCCACAATCTGCTGGGCGTCTACCACAACGTCGATCTCTTCATCACGCCCTCCATGTTCATGCGCAAGACGCTGATCGAGGCGGGTTACCACGAGAGCCGGATCGTGCATCTGCGAAGCTTCTACTCCGGCCCAGCGGCAGAGACGGCAAACGGCAAAGAACAGGACTACATTCTGTACTTCGGGCGCATTGCCATCGAGAAGGCCATCGATACCCTCCTGCGGGCCTTCGCCATCGCGAACCCCGAGGTGCGGCTTGTTCTCGCTGGTTCAGATGTAGACGGCATCACCGGCGACTTGGTGGCTCTTGCGGCGGAACTGGGCATCGGGGATCGAGTGGAGTTTGTAGGACACAAGGGCCGGGATGAGTTGGACAATCTCATCACTCACTGCCTCTTCACTGTGGTTCCGTCGCGCTGGTACGACAACTGTCCGATGAGCGTGCTCGAGAGTTTCGCGCATGGGAAACCGGTGATTGGTGCGGATATCGGGGGCATTCCAGAACAGATCACGCCGGAGTGCGGCATGCTCTTCGAAGCCGACGATCCGGACGCCCTTGCGTCATGCATGACGGCCATGCTCGGCGATAGTGAACTGCGGCGCAGTATGGGCCGCGCCGGCCGGCAGCGTCTTCTGCGTCTTTACTCGCCGGAGAAGCACTGCGAGACACTGCTTACGATTCTTGGAGCGCTGGTCGCCGGGAAGGCGCCCGGGGAAATCGCACATGGCATCGAGCAGGCGGCTCTACATACTGTTGGGGAGTGACTGCGACCCGGACCGGCCGCATCACGGTGGTGCGAGCTATGACGCCCCGGACGGTCTGAGGTGGCGTGGGGTATCGCAGGGTGTCCCTCGAGCGCGTGAAATCGCGGACCAGGTGAGCCGGGAGATCGGGCTGCCGGTCCGCGTCACCTGGTGCGTGCGATCTGATGACCAGATGGCCAGGCTGTACGATGACCCGGCGTGGCCTTACAGGTCACAAGAAGAGCTGTGGAAGTATCTGGCAGCGCAGGGCGACGAAATCGCTTGGCATGCCCACCTCTGGCGCTGGGACGAAAGTGCAGCCTGCTGGTATCAGGAGATCGAAGACGCCGACTGGGCTGGAGCGTGCCTGTCCCAGGGACATAGCGCGCTGGTCAATGCGGCCGGGGTGCCGATAAACACATCACGCATGGGCTGGGAGTTCCACAACGATTACACCATGCAGACGGTGGACGCGTTGGGCGTCAAACAAGACTTCACCGCCATCGCGAACTGGTACATGCCGGGCGAGTCCAGCCGTGGTTCCCGCTTCCACTGCTATTGCGACTGGCGGGGCACACCCGCGACGCCGTACCACCCGGGGCGCGCGGACTACAGAAGGCCCGCTGAACCCGGACGCGCGAGCCTGTCTTTGACCGAGATCCCGCTATCTACGTTTACTTCCGGGCTGCTGGGCGGGCTTCGCACGGTCCGAAAAGCGTTTCGCTCGCGGGGACTTCCGGGGATCACCGCGGCTTTCTCCGCGGGAACCTGGAGGAGCAGTGCCTCCAAGGCCTATGTAACCATCCAGCCGATGATCTTCCGCAAGCTGGTCGCGGAGCGGTTAAGAGCGGCTGAGCGGTCTTCCGACGGAACCGGGGTTCTCGTTACGGCCTTCCATCCCGACGATTTCCTGGAGGACGACAGCCATAGCCTCTACTCCAGCCGCCATTTCCCGGTGAATCTGCGGATCATTGTCACGAGTGCTCAGGCGCGGTTGGTCGAACCCGTCTTCGTGACAGCGAATGAACTCAGGGAGAGACTAGCGGCAGGGTGTTACTCCAGTAATTCGCATCCTCCAGATGACAGCCGGCCAGTCCGCGGCTCCGAGGTGGATCGCTGAATGCGGTGCTCAGAGCGCACAGCAGCTCCCTATCGGACAGGTCACGTCATCGACGACCTCTTCCCTGCCGGCGCCCAACTCGTACTGAAGCTTGTGCTGCGTAACCTGGACCCTGCAGTGTTCACCAGCTTTGTCTACACTTTTCGTGACGGAGAGATAGGCGATCAGATCAGAGACCTGGGCATCCCGGTCACAGTCCTGGGGAAAAACAGAAAGATCGACGTCAGCCTGATATTGAGGCTCGCGCGAAAGCTCCGCGATGATGGGATACAACTCCTCAATGCCCATATCTTCGGCGCCATCACCCACGGCTATGTTGCGGCACTCATGGCGGGCGTTCCGCATTTCGTCGCCACTGAACACAATGTGAATGACTTCTACCCCCGTTGGCGTCGAATCGTGAATCGCTTGGTCCTGCCGCAATGTGAGGCCGTGGTTGCGGTGTCCCAGGCCGCGGCCGATGGGGTTGGTCGGCTGGGAGCAGACACAAGACGAGTGCTCACCATCCCCAACGGCATTGACCTGGAACGTTTCGCCCACTGCCGAGAGCAGCGTGCCGAAGCCAGAGAGCGTATGGGAGTACCCCAGGACGCCCTGGTCATCGGCAATGTCGCCCATCTCCAGCCGCAGAAAAACCAGGTGGAACTTGTCCATGCGGTACACCGGCTTCGCAGTGAAGGTCACAATGCATACCTGGTAGTGGTCGGCGCGGACATTGGGGACGGCCCGCGAGTGCGTGGCGCGGCCGAAACGCTCGGGGTCTCGGACCAGGTCAGGCTACTTGGCAAGCGAGACGACGTGCCGGTGCTCCTGGGGGGCATGGACCTCTTCGCGCTCAGTTCGCTCTGGGAGGGCCTGCCAATGTCTCTTCTGGAGGCCATGGCAGCGGGTCTGCCCTGCGTCTCCACCGAAGCCGGAGGGATTCCATCGGTGATCAGCAGTGGCGAAAATGGCATTTTGGTGCCCACCGGCGATCGCGAGGGGCTGATCGCGGCCATCAGGCAGGTAGTGACGGATCCATGCCTCGGGCAGCGCATGGCCGAAAACGCGCGCAAGACGGTGGAGCAGCGGTTTTCGGACCGAACCATGGCACGCGCCTACCAGGAGTTGTACCTGAAGCTGCTGGAAAGGCGCGCTGCCGGAGTCGCGCAGCAGGAGACTGCCGCGCCGACGCAGATACCTTAGGGAAGTCGCAACTGGGGCGCATATGACTGACAAGCCATCGATCTGTTTCTTCCACACCGGGCGCGCGCTACCCCACATCCTCCTGGGCGAGGGACCCCAGCAGGCGGGCGGCGCGGAGGTGCGCGCCAGCATCCTCGCCCGGGCGCTTGTGAAACGCGGCTGGCCGCTGACTTTCATCATCTGCGACTACGGCCAGCCGGACGAACTTGTGACCGACGACGGAATCCGCCTGCTGAAAGCGGGCGCACCCAGGGGTGGCCTGCCGGTGCTCCGTTTCTTCACCCACACGCTCCCTGCGGATGTCCGCGCCGTGCGCCGCGCGGATGCCTCGGTCTATGTGGGGTTCGGCGCAAACTGGCACGCCGGAGCGCTTGCCCGGGAATGCCGCAGACGCGGGCGGCGATTCATCCTGTGGATCGCGTCTTCATCCGACCCGCATGTCCGTCGCAAGGATATCTCCCTCGCCAGCCCCCACGAGCGCTGGCTCGCTGAGCAAGGGCTCAGGCGCGCCGATGTGGTCATCGCTCAGACCGATGAGCAGCGCGACGCCATGCGCGAGTTGTATGGCCGAGACTGTCCGGTGATCCCGAACGTGTGGGATGTCACACCATGTGCCGGCGAGAAAGCAGACCCTCCCGAGGTCTTCTGGGCCGCCCGCTACCTGCCTCTCAAGAGGCCCGAGATGGTTTTGGAGATCGCCCGGCGCTTGCCGGAGATCAGATTTGTCATGGCCGGCGGCCCGGTGAGTGGACACGAGGACCTCTATGAGCGCGTCCAGCGCGAGGCGGCGCTCCTGCCCAACGTGGAGACCCTGGGGTTCGTGCCGTTCTCCGAGATCGACCAATACTACGCCCGGGCCAGCGTATACTTGTGCACGTCCACTATCGAGGGTTTCCCGAACACATTCCTTCAAGCCTGGAACCACAAGACCCCGGTGGTGTCCACGTACAACCCGGACGGCATGTTGAACAGCGGCGATGTTGGCGTTTCGGGCGACGACATCGAAACGCTGGTGCACGGGATCGCGCGGCTCTGCGGGAAAGAGGGCCGACACATGGGCGACAGAGCCAGACAGCATCTGGAACGGGTTCACAGCGTGGACGCCGTTCTGCCGAAGCTGGAAGCGGTGCTGATGGGTGGGGGAACCTGAGCTAATACGTGCAAACATTGTACCGGGGCTCGAGCCCTGGCGCAGTCGTCCCTCGAAGGGTGAAGGTGAAAGGCATGTGCGGTATCTGCGGCAAAGTCGCGCGCGGCGGGGCACTGGCGCAGGGCGACACTGCGATTGTCGCCGCGATGGTGTCCGCCCTGCGTCATCGCGGACCGGACGGGAACGGGCAGGCGGACTTCGCAGCCGCCAGCCTGGGGCATGCGCGCTTGAGCATTATCGACCTGTTCACGGGCGCGCAACCCATGAGCAACGAGGAAAACACGGTCTGCGTCGTATTCAACGGCGAGATCTACAACTACCAGGAACTGCGCAAGCGCCTGGAGGGCCTCGGGCACTTTTTCCGGACGAAATCGGACACCGAGGTCATCATCCACGCCTATGAGCAATATGGAGAAGACTGCGTCCGCGAGTTCCGGGGGATGTTCGCCTTCGCCCTGTGGGACGAGATGGAGCAACAGCTTCTCCTGGCCAGGGACCGGCTCGGCAAGAAGCCTCTATTCTACGCGCAGACCCCTGACGGGCTGGTCTTCGCCTCGGGGCTGAGGGCGCTGCTATGCGATCCGAAGGTCTCCGACGAGATGGATCCGGATGCGCTCTTCCAGTACTTGAGGTGTGGGCTCATCTCCGCGCCGCTGAGCATTTACAAGAGCATTCGCAAGCTGCCGCCGGCTCACACGGCAGTCTACCGGGATGGAGAGCTCAGACTCAACGAGTACTGGCGGCTGGAGTTCACCCACGACGGACCGCACGATGTCGGGGAGGCCCTCGAAGCTCTGGCGGAACTGCTGGAGCAATCCGTACGGCTGCGCCTCATGGCTGATGTGCCGCTGGGAGCGTTTCTCAGTGGCGGAGTAGATTCCACCGTGGTTGTGGGTGCGATGACGCGCCTGGTCAGCACGCCTGTCAGGACCTTCTGCATCGGCTTTCCGGAACCCGAACTCGATGAACGCCGGTATGCCGAGGGCGCGGCAGAGGTCCTCGGCACTGACCACGAGACCTTCGAGATGGGCGATGTCTCACCGGACCTCGTGGAGACGGTGGCGTGGCATTACGGGGAACCGTACTGCGATGCGTCGGCCCTACCGACTTTTGCCCTGTCCGAACTCACATCCCGGCATGTGACCGTCGCTCTGAATGGCGATGGCGGAGATGAGCTGTTCGGCGGCTACGGACGCTACTACTACATGCGCGGGCTACCCATGCCGTGGGACGAGACGAAGAAACTAAGACGCGCTATCTTGCAAACTATTCCGGAGCATCTGCATCCGCGAGCTTTCCGGGCTCTTGCAGGCGTGCTGGCAATCGTCGCCCCTTCGCGTGTTTCCCGGCTGCAGCGCCTTGTGGCCCCGCTCTCGGAGCGCTACTGGGATCATCTCGATCCCTGTGGTGACGAGGGGCTGCAGACCTTGGTCGTCCCGGACATCTTTGCGTCCGTGCGCGGTTCGCGGTTTCCCCAGGCCATCAGCGATGCCTTGACTGGGACCACGATTGACACGCTGGCTCCCCTCCTGCACGCGGACATTGTGGGCCCACTTGCGGATGTGCTGTTGGTCAAGGTCGATGTCGCCTCGATGGCCCACGGGCTGGAGTGCCGCTGTCCCCTGCTTGACCAGGAAATCGTGGAGTTCGCTGCGTCCCTTCCCCCACACCTGAAGACGCATCCGAAGCAATCTAAGCTCCTGCTGAAGGAACTCGCTGCGCGCTATGTTCCCCGCGAGTTCTTCGAGAGACGCAAACAGGGATTCACGCCGCCCATTGGCAGGTGGCTGCGTACGTCGCTGAGTGACCTGGTCGATGGCTACCTGCGCACCGGCCATCTGTCCCAAAGTGGGATGTTCCAGCGTGAGGGTGTCGAAAGCCTGGTAGACGCCGGCCCAGAGTCCCGGAATGCCTGCGATGCGCTGTGGCGGCTGCTCATGTTTGAAGCGTGGTATGCCCAGCGCCCCGTACACACTGGGCAGATGGTTGCCAAAAGCCAGATTCCGGCGTGATTAGCCCTGTCTGAAGCCATAGTCCGTGATTCGATCTCGAATGTCCGGCCGGAGTTAAGATGCCGTTTTGCTGTGGAATTTTCTGTGACCAACGACTCGCCATGTCCGAATTGAACTAAAGTTTCGGTCATGTTCTGTCAGAAGCATTGACACATAGACTTTGTATCAGTAGCATACTGGCATTCAGTCGACTTGAGTACGGACGGGCGTGTGCCACACTGGGGCAGGGAAGACGGATAGACCCAGGCGACACGGACCCATTTCGCAGCAATTCACTCCACCACCGGTTCGCATCGCAACCAACTTCAGTCTCCCCCTCCCGGTCAGCGCAATTCCCTGTGCGGAAAGAGCTCCAAGCACAAAGTCGTTGTTATTTGCCGATCAGACGCTGGCGCTGTCTACAGCGAAAGCACTTTGGAGGGCCGTTTGCAGTAAGGGGTATTCACAAAGAGAAGGGGCCAAAGGGGTGCCGCCCTTTGGCCCTGGGGGACAGATACTTCGCCCTGGCTCGGGGAAAGTGACTCTGCCATCTACTATTGTAGTGTTACTCGACCTCCCCAGTCAAGTCATCTGTCCCCCTACGAATACCCTATCTGGACCCTCCGCAGACAGACTTTCTCAGCGCAGGCCCGCATCGCTATGGATAGGCGAGCGAGGCTTGTCCCAAGGCCGACGCATCGGGAGAGGCTCGGGAAATGATCATCGACAGGTGGGTGGGCGCAAGGGTAGGGCTGGTCGGTAACCCGTCCGATGGCTACGGGGGCAAGACAATCTCCTGTATGCTCGCGAACTTCGGCGCTCGGGTCATGCTGTATGAGAGCGGGACAATCGAGATAGTCCGTCACCCCCTCTTTGACCCCGTTACTTTTCGCAGTCTCACAGATCTGGCTGAGACGGCGCGACATGATGGATATTACGGCGGGATACGCCTCCTGTTCGCCACGTGCAAGCGGTTCTTCGAGTTCTGTCGGGAGCGCGGCATCACTCTGCCCGACCGCAATTTCGTACTGCAGTACGACACCGACATCCCCCGTCGCGTGGGCCTTGCGGGCTCAAGCGCCATCGTCACCGGCGCGGTCAAGGCGCTGAAGGACTTCTACGAGCTTACGGACGAGGACCTCCCCCCGGCTGTCATGCCCAACCTCATCCTGAGTGTGGAAGTGGACGAACTCGGGATCCAGGCGGGTCTCCAGGACCGGGTGGTCCAGACCTACGGCGGCCTGGTCTACATGGACTTCGACCCTGCATACTTCGCAAAGCAGGGCCATGGGCTATATGAGCAACTCCCCATCTCCCTGCTGCCCCCTTTGTACCTCGCGTACGCGGACGCTCCCAGCGATTCGGGGGTCGTCCACAGCGGCGTACGATACCGCTATAACCGCGGGGACGAGGATGTGCGTCAGGCAATGCGCCAGTTCGCACAGTTCACGGACACTGCGAGGGAGGCTCTCCTCGCGGGAGATCATGAGCTCCTTGCGGAGTTGATGGACCGCAATTTCGATCTGCGACGCAGGATCTTTGGGGACGAGTGCATTGGTCGGCGCAACCTCGAAATGATTGAGCTTGCCCGCAGCCTGGGGCTTTGCGCCAAGTTTTCCGGCTCCGGTGGGGCAATCGTCGGCGTCTGCGATACGGCTGAGAAGTTCGTGCGCGCCCGGGAAGCCTTCCACGAACGCGGTTTCGAGTTTGTGGAGCTGCTTCCCGCCAATGGAATGGCTGCTGCGCGCGGACTGCACCCGCCCGTCATTGACGCAATGCCGTCTGCCTTCTCCCAAGCGGGGTAGTGCTGGATGCCCGCCGCAATCCAGATCAGTCATCTGGGTGCTCGCAGGGAACGCGAATATCGGCAGACCAAATCTGGAATGGACGCTGGCTGAATGAAGATCGGCATGATAGGCGTCAAAAGCGTCCCCTGCAGCGGGGGGATCGCCAAGTACACAGAGGAGCTCGGGCGTCGTTTGGCCGCTCGGGGTCATCACGTCACTGTCTATTGCCGACAGCAATACCTTGATGACCCGGCATGCAGCGTGCATGCGGGGATCCACCGGTGCAAGACCCCCGGTCTGAGTGGGAAGCACCTGGACGCTCCGTCACATACGTTCACGGCCGCATGCGACGCAATAGCACGCGATTTCGATGTCCTTCACATCCATGGCCTTGCTCCGGGGTTCGTGGTCCCACTGCTCAGGGCCACCACGCGCAAACGCATTGTGCTGACCGCTCACGCTTGCGACTGGCAGGGCAGCAAATGGAGTGCGGTTGCCCGTGCGTGCATGTATCAGGCTTCGTCCGTGGGTCTTCGACTGGCCCACCGCGTCACGGCCGTGTCCCGAGGGCTCCAGGAGTATCTGCGGCAGGAGCGGGGCTGCAATGCCACCTACGCCCCTCCGGGGATTCCAGTGTCCAGCATCGCCGCCCCTTCAGACATACTCCAGCGTCGCATTGAGCCCGGTAGCTACGTGCTTTGCGTTTCGCGGCTGATGCCCGAAAAAGGCGTCCACTACGCAGTTGCTGCCTTTGAAAGACTGCAGACTGACAAGAAGCTCGTCATCGCTGGAGACTGTCCGTATGAGTGCGAATACGTGAAGGAACTGCTCTCGCACGCCAGCGATAAGATCATCTTTCTAGGCTACGTCTCCGGCCGGACCCTTGCGGAACTGTACTCGCACGCCTACCTGTTCCTGCAGCCATCTGACCTGGAGGGCCTCTCGATCTCGGTTCTCGAGGCATTGAGCTACGGACGGTGCGTGCTAGCCAGCGACATACCCCAGAACCAGGAAGCACTGGGCGGGCACGGGTATACCTTTGAGGCTGGCCGCGTAGAGTCCCTCACGGAGAAGCTCCAATGGCTTCTAGAGCGACCTGACGTTGTTGAGGCGCAGTTTGCGCGTGTCCGCGAGTATGTACGGCAGTGTTACGACTGGGAGAGAACGACGGATATCTACGAACAGGTCTACCAATCCTGCTTCGAAAACGCGGAACGCGCCAGGGCGCTGCCAGGGCCCGCTCGATAGTCCGTGATGGCGTCGCTCAAGAGCACGCTAGGATCACTTTCAGTCCCACCCGCTGCATCCGTCTGGTGAGCGGTGTCGAGGAGGGGTTTGGGTGCCCGAGAAAGCCGTCAGAGTGGAGCATAGCATGGCATGGTCAGCTGCCGCTCCAGACCAGGTGGAGCTCGATCTGGCACAACAGGCCAGGCTCGCATTGGCGCGACCCCGGCCCTTCTACAACTGCGCCAAACGTGTTATCGACATCATCGTCTCCCTTGCCGCCATCGTGCTTTGCACGCCGCTGTGGATCATCACGGCGTACCTGATCAAACGTGACAGCAAGGGCCCGGTCTTTTTCAGGCAGCGCCGTCCCGGGTTGAACGGCAAACCATTCACGCTGCTCAAGTTCCGGACCATGGTCGACGACGCCGAAAGCAGGCTTCCCGAAGTGATTCATCTGAACCAGGAAGATGACGGGTCTCTGATACGCATCAAGGACGACCCGAGGGTGACCCGCCTGGGCAGAGTGCTGCGGGAAACCAGCTTCGACGAAACGCCCCAGTTTATCAATGTGCTTCTTGGCCAGATGAGTCTCGTCGGGCCCAGGCCGATATCTCGTCCAATCGCCGACAAACGGAACTCGATCCGCCTCGGTGTCCTGCCAGGCCTTACCGGTCTTTGGCAGATCAGTGGACGCAAGGATACGGGATGCGCATACATGATCGGCAGAGACTTGGAGTACATCTGCAAGCGTTCGCTGACGTACGATCTTTGGATTGTCCTGCAGACTGTGCTCGTGGTCATTCGCCGGAATGGGGCTCGCTGAGTAGAACATGGCTCTCACCACGAGGATAGCCCTGTGGATAGCTGTGGGTATGCTGGGCGGCACGCTCGCGTGGTCAAAGTATGAGTCCCGATGCGTGTCGGCCAGTACGATTCTGCTCGATCGTGTGCCGTGTGATCTCGGGGACTGGAAGTGCTCGAAGTCTGAGGAGTCCGATGCTTACGGCAGCGAAGTGAAAACTCTGATCCGTGAGTACGTTGCGCCCGGAGAACGCCGCGCAGAGGTGATTCTCCAGGGCACCTACACGCGGCTCGGAGGGCTGCGGGACTGGCCGTTAGCACACACAACCGGAGGCTGGACGATCGCCCACGAAGAGACCAGGGCGCTGCGCGTGGACGGGTCACCGATCCCGGTGAACGTCCGGCTGCAGCGCATCACCAAGGGCGAGCGTGTCGTGCATGCAGTCTCGTGGTATACGTCGCCACAAGACCAGGCGGGGAGCCTGGCCAGAGCGGAGACCAAGGCGTGGCGAGATCGGTTGGTAGGCAGGAGATCACCCTGGTTGGGGCTCTACGTGGCAGTCTCCTCCACGGGGAAGGCCAAGATGAAGGAACACGAAGCAGACGCATTGGGGCTGGCGAGTGCCATAGCCCCACACCTGCCGACCATCGCACGGGAATCGGAGCTCTGAGTTACTGCCAATGGTCTTAGTGGACCCACAGGGGTCGCGGGGGGGGGGACGTGTCGCCTCCTCCTCAGGTTGACACCCACGGTCCTAGCGATCTAACTCCGAAAGGCTCAGCTATGGCACTGAACGGGCAACGTGAGACAACTGGAGGCGGAGTCTCCGCGACGACATCGGTGGCAGTCAGGTCAGGCAGACCTCGCCGAGCGGCGGCGCGAGGTTTCGAGGGCTTCGCCAGGATCGAGCGATTCTGCAAGACAGCTGCGGTCACCGCTCTTATTCTCGTGATCGGGATCGGATGCTTTGGCCGATTCTTCGCTGCTCGTTTCGGATACCTGGAGAACCCGATTGCTATCGAGCAGGCCGAGATCGCGCGGAACCTTCGCTCGGGTGACGGCTTCACGACCTCGGTGGGTTACCTTCCGATCCTGAATCTGAAAGCCGATAATGGTGGCTGGGTCGCAGGCGGTTACCATCCCTTGTATCCCATCGTGCTCTCCGGGTTCTTCCGCCTCCGTGGCGCAAGCGACCGGGGGGTAGCGCTGCTCAACGGCCTCGTGCACCTGGCGACCGGACTTCTCGTCTATTTGCTCGCACTTCAGCTGCGCGGCCAGAAAACCGCGGTTCTGGCGGTACTCCTGTACTATATCAGTCTTGAGGCTATCGGGACGGCCCTGTCCGCGACCGGTCTGACCCTGGCTTCGTTCTTCCTGTCCTTGAGCGTTCTGCTGGCCCTGAAATGTCGGGCTGCGCAGGATCCGTCTAGTCCGACCCGCGCTCGGTCGGTCCGAGTATTGGCAGGCCTGACGGGGGCGAGCGCCGCCTGCGCCTATCTATCCGGTGGTCTTAGCCTGCTGCTCGCAATCCCTCTAGCTTGGCTGGCGACAGGTGTTCGCGCATGGCGGCGTGAGACATGGGCACTCGTCTGCGGCGCTTTCGCTCTGGTAATCGCGCCCTGGGTCGTGCGGAATATCATGGTCTCCGGCACAGTCGCTCCAGTCTTGGCGCAGTACCAGTTGATCGCCGGGACACCTTCGTTTCCGGGGTCTTCGGTTTTGACCACACTCCCCAGCGAGTTGCCCGAACCCATCTCTTGGGCGCTCACCCATCCAGGAGAGATGGCGGCGAAGCTGTTCAGCGGCGCAGTGTCGAGTTACCGGAACGTTCCGTCGTTCATGAATCTGTACCTCTTCCCCTTCCTGGTCATGTTCGGGCTCGGGGCCGCCGCCAGGCAGACGAGGCATGCAGTGTGGATTGCGTTCCTTGTGATGGGATGTGTCCAGCTTTTCACGGCGCTTGTGTACAACGTGACTCCAGACCTCATCGAGTTGGACGTTTTCCTGCCGTTGGGCCTTTGCTTTGCGTCTTGTGCAGTCGCCGCCGTGATTACAGAACGGATCCCCAAACCCACTTGGCGCTTTGCCGCGGTTTTGGGGCTGATGATCTTGACCGGTTTCCCGTATGCCACATCGCTCTTGGGCGGCAGGAACCCAGCTTACGCGGCGTGGTCGATGTCACCTCTGGGCCTGTACCTGGCCAAAGATGCCGTGATCGCGACCGATGCCCCCGCTCCCGCTGCTTGGTACTCGGGCCGCCGAGCCGTCATGCTCCCGCCTGATCCCAATGACTTGCCCAAGCTCAAGCAGTATGGCGTCGATCCGGACTATGTGTTTCTCACCGGTGGAGCGGCCGGGGACCCGAGGAACCCCTGGGCACAATTGGCCTTTGCCAGTAGTCGCGGCGATGCGAAGGCACAGAAGATCATCGGCAAGAGAATCTCCTACAGCATCAATCTTGGTGATGTCAGCATCTATCAGCGTCGAGACAAGAAGGCCAAGGGCGTCACGGTCGGCCCCAAGAAGGAGAGTCCGGACGATCGAGGGTCCGCGTCGCAGTCGGGGAGTGGCAAGCCCTCTCGCCCTTGATGCGTAGTAGAACGAGCAGGTCAACGGAGACAGTTCGAGACCGCTAACCGATGGCAGGCTAAGCCATGGCAGAGATGCAGGCCGAGACAAAGTGCAGCCCGTGCTCCTGGGCGCCGCCCTGGCCCCTGTCGACTCTTGCCTGGGCAGCAGCCATCTCTGTACTGATGCTCCTGCTATACTGGGAGGTCGGAGTGCTCTTCGTCTCCCGGTGGTTCTCCAATGAAGTCTACTACCACTGTATTGCCGTGCCCCCGCTGTTGGGGTGGCTCGTGTATCAGCGCCGCGAGCAACTTCTGTCAACACCGCCAAGACCGTCCTACGCAGGGATAGGCCTGCTTGGTTTTGGATTGTTGCTGGTCATCGCCGCGGCGAGGATCGGTTTCAACCTGCTTACGGGGGTATCCTTTCCGTTTGTGGTGGCGGGGCTGATATTGCTCTTGTGGGGCCCGGCAGCCCTGCGCATCCTGGCGATGCCCCTGTTCGTTGCTTTGTTCCTCATCGCCCCGCCTATGCATGCGCTGGCGCTCATCACAATGCCGATGCAGAAGATCTCCGCCTGGCTTGCCGCACATGGGGCGAACCTCCTGCTCGGGCTGCCGGTCGAGCGCGAAGGAATCAACCTGTTTCTTGAGGGGCAGAAGTACGTGGTCGCTGAACAATGCAGCGGCATGAGCTCCTTTCTTGCCCTGAGCCTCACGGTCATTTTCCTGATAGAGATCTCCGGGCTGACGGCAGGGCGGAAACTGATCGCACTGGCCAGCCTGCTTCCCATCGTTATCAGCGCGAACGTGGTGCGCCTTTCACTCGTGCTTCTGACGGCCCAATTCTTCGGGCCCCGGGTGGCGATGGGCGACCTCGTGCACGGCGGGACCGACGCCCTCGTGTACCTGTCGGCTCTTGTCCTGGTCATACTTTTTCTTGGGGCACTCTTGCCCCGCGATGATCGTGAGACAGATGACGATGGGGTGGAATGGGAGGACGAAGCGCACGCTTCTGGTTGAGCCGACATAGCAGGGGCCTCAACGGCCTCGATCGCGACCGTGACAGCATACCGGCTTCGGACCTGCGAGGGAGAGCGCGGGGCGTTGCCGGGATCACCCATCGTTGAGGTGCTCATAGGCAAGGGGGCAGGGCCGACGTGAGATGTATCCACAGAATGGTGATTCCAGCCGCGGGCCGGGGCACGCGAATGTACCCGGTCACGAAGTCACTTCCCAAGGAGATGCTGCCCCTTGGGCGGAAGCCCGCTATACAACTTGTGGCGGAAGAGACTTTCGCCTGCGGGTTCTCCTCGATCATCGTGGTTACCGCCGTGGAGAAACATGCCGTAGAGAATCACTTCGATGCGATCAGCGGGAACGGAGACCCTGGCGGAGCGAGTGAGCACCTCTTTCCCGAAGCCCTCAAAGGTGACGGGAAGTTTTTCTACGTCAGGCAGAACAAGCCTCTCGGCCTCGGGCACGCGATCCTCACTGCGGCTGAGTTCATCCAGGGCGAGCCTTTCGGAGTAGCTCTCGGAGATGCTGTCATTGCCTCGCCCGGTCCCGGAGAGCCCGTGCTGGCACGGATGCTGCGGGTGTTCGCGGAACGTAGGCCCCAGGCAGTTGTTGCCGTACGGGAGGTGCAAAGGGAGCAGCTATCGCGCTACGGCGTGATCGTTCCAAGCCACACCGGGGATGGATTCATTGACGTCGCCGGGATTGTCGAGAAGCCGGCAGCCCAGGATGCTCCCAGTAATCTGGCTGTCTCCGGTCGTTATCTTTTCGCGCCTGATATTATTCAGCACCTCCAACAGATTCCAGCTGGACGGAACAATGAGATTCAGCTTACCGATGCCATCCAAAGCCTGATCAACGACGGGGGAAAGGTCCTCGCCGTCCCCCTACTAGCTACAGAGAGCCGCTACGATGTGGGGGGATTTGAGGAATACGCCAAAGCTTTTGTCGAGGTGGCCCTTCAGGACGGGGAGTTTGGTCCCTCGCTGCGCGAGCACATTCGTGGTCTGGTCTGAAGGGAGACAGGGCGTTGGGTGCTTGGCAAGTGATGGCAGCAAGACGCGTGATCAAGGTCCGGCATCTCAGACCTGTGCCGGGAGCCATGCGTCCTGCTCCGCGGCCTATGATGCGCAGGCCGGCGCTGCTTCTGGCCATCGGGATCCTTCTGTCGGGCTCGGTTGCGCTCGTTCTGCTCATCCACCGGGTGCCCAATCCGCCAAACATGGATCTATCACGGCGCCTGGCGTTTGCATTCGCCAGCCTGATGGGGCTCTTCGCTGCCGGGATGATCGGCTTCGCCTTGGGCATGCACGGGAACCGTCAGGGACCTGTCCCTCCGCCCAAACTGGGCGAGGAGCTGATCGACCACCAGCGCCGTGGGCGTATCCTGATAGCCATTGGAATCGCGATGCTTCTGGCATCGGGCTGGTTGGAGTACATCGCGGCATTCGACAAGATGCCGTAACGCTAGTTTCGTTCCGGGGTACCACCGCTCACTTCGGCGAAACAGTGAAGGGATGGCGCGGCGATGATTACACTAGGCGAGCTCCAAGGTGAACAGTGCGTGGCTGAGCATCAGCCAGCACCGGCGGTCTCCATCGTCATTCCTGCTTATAACGAGGAGGGGGCTATCGCGGAGGATCTGGCGGCACTGAAAGAGGAGCTCAAAGCCAGCGGTCTCGATTTTGAGATTGTTGTGGTCAACGACGGCTCCAAAGACAACACTGCCGCCGAAGCCGCCAAAGTGGATGGCATTCAACTCATCAACCACGAAGTAAACCGCGGATACGGCGCCGCGCTGAAGACAGGCATCCGGCACGCGCGGGCCGACATAGTCGTGATCACCGATGCAGACGGCACGTACCCGCCGAGATACATCCCCGAACTGGTGCAGGACGTGAGGGACGGAGCAGACATGGCCGTCGGCGCGCGGGTCGGATCGTCAGTGGCGATCCCGACGATACGCAAGCCTGCCAAATGGTTGCTCGCGAAACTGGCGAGCTATCTGGCCGAGCAGCATATCCCCGACCTCAACTCCGGCCTGCGCGCATTTCGCAGGGATGCGGTTATGCGCTTCTTCAACATACTGCCGAACGGCTTCTCATTCACAACCACCATTACGCTCGGCATGTTGACGAATGGCTTTCGGGTAGTCTACAGGCCGATCGATTACCTGCACCGCGTGGGCACATCCAAGATCCGGCCAATCAAAGACACCTACAATTTCGTCGTGCTGATCCTCAGGACAGTCTGCTATTTCAACCCGCTCCGCGTATTCGTCCCGCCGGCGGTGTTCTGCACCATCGTCGGGCTCGTAAAGCTCATACACGGCGTTTTCTGGGAGCACGACATCTCCCAGGGAGAGATGATGATGCTCCTGGCGGCAGCCCAGTTGCTGGGGACAGACATGGTGGCGGAGATGGTCTCGAAGATCATCACCTGCGGCACTCCGAGCAAGTAGAGAGGGGCTTTCCTGTTGCGGATCCTTGCCGTCATTCACGAGTTCCCTCCAATAGGCGGCGCAGGTATGGTCTTAGCAGACCTTGCAAGGGAGCTCGTGACACTGGGCCATGAGATCGACGTGGTCACCGCGGCCTACGGGGACCTTCCGGAGCGTGAGCATGTCGGTGGTGTGGCCATCCACCGGATCTCGTGCGGGCGCAAGAGTCGGATCGCCCCGTCGGTCCCGGAACTGCTGGGCTACGTACGGCGAGCACCGGCACACGCCCTGGGCCTGATGCGTGCGCGCCGATATGACTTGATCTACGGTACCTGCATCCTTCCGGGGGGCCTGGTGGCGAGACAGTTGCATCAGGCCACGGGTCTACCGTACATGCTGACGACATCGGGATCCGATGTGCCCGGCCACAATCCGCGAAAATTCGGACTGGCTCATCGGCTCACACGCCCCCTGTGGCGACGAATTATCCGCGACGCGGCGGCAGTCACTTGCCAGAGCGAATACCTCGCTGAGCGCATTCGAGCCGCATATGGAGGACCGGTCCAGAACCTGCAGATCATCCCTAACGGAATTGACCCGGAGAGCATCCGGCCACGGCCTTTGGAAGCGCGTGAGAAGCGGATCCTGGCGGTAGGACGGATCGAGGAGGCCAAAGGGTACCAGTACCTCATCGAGGCGATGGTCGGCTTGGACTGCGACTACCGCCTGGAGATCGTGGGAGACGGGCCGTACCTGCCGGTTCTGCGGGATCTGGCCGAGCGGCTGGGAGTGCCGGTCGTATTCCATGGCTGGCTCGACAAGAGCAACGGCGCACTAAGGGACCTCTATGAGACCTCTTCCATTTTCGTTCACCCGTCGCTGGCTGAGGCATTCGGGGTCGTTGTACTCGAGGCGATGCTCGCGGGTCTGCCCGTTGTGGTCGCGGACGGAACCGGCTCCGCGGAGCTTGTCGGTGCTTCGGGCCTCAAAGTCCCTCCCGCGAGTGTTGGTGCGCTGCATAGCGCGCTCGAACGGCTATTGCATGACCCCGTAATGTGCTCACACCTGGGGAAGACGGCCAGGCAGAGCGCAGAGGATATGTACGCCTGGAGGCACGTGGCCCAACGCTACCAGGATGCCATGGTGCGGCATAGCGACAACGCTTAGTGAGCATGCGTCGTGAGCGACCGATAGGGGAACCATGTCACAGAAGACCTACCTGTGCGTCACAATCGATACCGAATGCGATGGGTCCCGCAAGACGCTGCGCGGCATGGGAACGCCCGAGTTCAGGAACGTGGCCGAGGGTGTCTGTCGCAGGCTCCAGCCGATGCTGAACAACTATGGTGCGTGCGGGACGTACTTTCTCGACTGGCTGGTGCTGAACGACCAGCGCTCAATGGAAGCTATCCTGGGTATGCCGGGACGGTTCGAGATCGGCGCTCATCTTCATCCGGAGCACGTCACCCCCCCCGGAAGCGGAGCGGCAGTAGGCACGGGCCGCGCTTTATTCGGATGTTCCGATATCTCCGATGAAGAGGAGATGGAGAAGCTGTCGGTGCTCACCGCGACCATCGCAGAGCGTACCGGCACTCGCCCAACAAGCTTCCGCGCCGGGCGTTTCGGAGCGGACAGCGCAACACTGATAGCGTTGGCCGATCTTGGCTACAAGGTGGACAGCAGCGTGACACCGGGCATTTCTTGGGTCCGCAAGGGAGGGCCGGACTTCCGGACTGCGCCACACCAGCCCTACTGGCCGCACGGCCGCGATTTGGCCCTGCCAGGGAACGGCCCAGTGCTTGAGGTCCCGGTGACTGTCGGAGCAAAGAAACTCCCGTTTCTTCCGGACCATTGGTTTCTGTACGATTGGTTGCGCCCCACCAACACATCAGCGCATCGGATGATCCGCCTGATCGAGAAAACCATCGCGACATCATCCGGAAAGTGCCCGGTGGTGCTCACGATGATGTTTCATAGCCAGGAGCTGATCGGGGGCACATCGCCCTACACGCCCACGGACCGGGCAGCCTTACGGCTGGTGTCCCGCATCGAGCGTGTTGTCGCGTACTGCGCATCCATCGGCATCGAATTCATCGGTGTGAGCGAGGCATACGACGCGCTTTCAACGGCAGATTGTGAACGTGGTCTGCCCCGCCGGCCGACGACTGCTCCGGCCCAGGGCGATCCCGCGCGGGAGGAAGTCAGGGAGTGAGTGCTGTGAGACGCCCCCGCGTCATGCACATCATCGGTTGCTTAGACCCCTACGGGTCCGAGCGTTCGATGCTGAATGTGTGCCTAAGCCTGCGAGACAGGTATACTCCTTCCGTCCTGGCCTTCAGGGGAGGGGCGATGGAGACGATGTTGAGGGCGCACGAAATCCCCTTTGCAACTCTGGCACCCGACGGCGAGAGAAATCCCAGCGTATGGTCCCGCTTCTGGTTCTGTATGAATAATATCAGGCGTTACAGACCTGACATCGTGCACACGCACTACGAGTACGGGAACACCCTCGGCCGAATCGCTGCACATCTGCTAGGTATTCCAACAGTAGCGCATGTCCGCGGGACAGAGCGGCTATGCGGGACACTCTTGTACCGCATAGCGTACCGTGTCGCGCATGTTGGGCAGACCCGACTGGTGACAGTTAGCGGTGGGCTAGCAGATAAGATGAGACTTGCCACTGGCTTGGACTCGATCACGATATACAACGCTGTGGACGAGAACGTCATCCTCAATGCGAGCAATCCCCGGAAAGAGATGTGCGTGGCGTTAGGGATAGCGCCCGACTCCTTCGTCATCGGAACTGTCGGACGTGTCGAGCATGTGAAGGACTATCCTACCTTGCTACGATGCGCGGCGCGCGTCTGTGCGATGACAGACCAAGCGCATTTCGTGTGCGTCGGGGACGGTTCTCTTTTCAGTGAGATGCAGCAGCTCCGTGATAGGCTGGGCCTTCAGGATCGGGTCCACTTCCTCGGCTTCCGCGAGGACGTTGGCGCGATCCTAAACAGCCTTCATGTCTTCGCGATCACCTCGCTGGGTGAGGGCTTTCCCCGATCCGTCGTTGAGGCAATGTGGGCAGGACTCCCAATCGTGGGTACACGGGTCATAGGCACGGAAGAGACCATCGTCGACGGCCAGCAGGGGTTCCTGGTTCCCGCCGGTGACGACGCAGCGATGGCTGAACGGATCCTCCAGCTATACCACGATCCCAAGTTGCGCGAGCAGATGGGACAACAAGCCTACGAGAGAGTGCGTGACAAGTTCAGCCTCGATGCGCTCGCACGAAGCATTGATGCGCTTTATCGAGAACTCCTCGGCATGGACTGACCAATGTCGAGGCGACGGTTGGCGGCATGTTGATCATGGCGAAGGGACCCACCAATGTCCCAGAAAAGGGTCGTTCACCTGATTGAAAGTCTTGAGCCCTATGGGGCGGAACGGCTGATGGCCTTCATCGCCGTCGGATTGAGGCACGCCTTCTCTCCCACAGTCGTCACCTTTTTTGGGGGCGAACTGGAGGGCGTTCTCTCGCAGGCCGACGTCCCGGTCAAGATCATGGCACCAGGCCCACCCGGCCGGATGGGCATCCCGAAGCGATTTCAGCTATGCCGACAGGTGCTGGCCGAACTCAGGCCCGACCTGGTCCACACATACCTGATCTACGGCGACGTCTGCGGCCGGATGGCGGCCCACTCGCTGGGTATTCCCACGGTCTGCCATCTTCAGGGATGGAATGGCAAAGCGGGGTCCCTCGCGTACCGCCTGGGGTATCGGATCGCCCACAGCAAGCGTTCGCGAGTCATCGCGGTGAGTGACGGCGTTGCGCGGAAATTCCACGAATGTGTGGGGATACTGCCCCGCACCGTCTACAATGCGGTTGACGAGGAACGCCTGCTGGCAGATGCCCAGAGCCCAGTCGATACCCGCGAGGTACTCGGCCTGCCGCCCAATGCATTCGTCGTCGCCACTGTGGCCAGGCTGGTGGAGCTGAAGAACCACAAGGCACTGCTGCGTTGCGCCGCGCGGGTCTGCGAACGGGCCGACGACGTGCACTTCATCTGCGCCGGGGACGGTCCGCTGCTCGACGAACTCATCGAGATGCGCGATCGATTGGGCCTGACCGATCGTGTCCATTTCCCAGGCTACTGCCAGGATGTGGGCCGCCTCCTGCGAGACGCTGAGGTCTTTTGCTTGATGTCTCGGGGCGAGGGGTTCGGGCTAGGCATTGCCGAGGCAATGTTCATGCGCTGCGGCGTGGTCGCCACTGACGTAATGGGCATCCGCGAGATCGTGGAGACCGGTGTTCAGGGCTTCCTCGTCCCCGATGATGACGACGAAGCGGCAGCGAAGCGGCTGCTGGAACTGCACGGCGACAGGTCCCTTCTCAAGAGACAAGCCGAAGCCGGCCACACCCGCGCAAGAGAGGCATTCAGCAGAGAGGCTCTGCTGCGCAACATCGAAGGGGTTTATCAAGAGTTGCTCGGCGGCCCGGGTTGATTACGCCCGACGCCTGATGCGTTCGTCGATACAAGATAGTCCGTATGCTGAGGGGAGAAGTACGCATGATCATCTCAAGTCGTGCACCAGTCCGCATCGACTTCGCAGGCGCTTGGACTGATGTCTCATACTTCGCGGACGCTTTCGGTGGCGCAACACTGAACGCCGCAATCAAGATGTATGTTACTGGCTCACTGACAAGCCACGAGGAGACGCTAGATGGCCTGGTCGGGCATCACAAGGTAGTTAGCGGCCCTTCGGGCAAGCACGTACTGGCAGATCCACCGGCTCTGAACGTAAGCTACTCAAGTGCCATTCCAGCTGGCAGCGGCCTGGGCACTTCCGCGACGCTCAACGTAGTCTGGCTGGCTTTGGCCCGGCGGGAACTGGTCAGTTCGATCGATGACAAGATGCACATCGCAAAACTGGCGTATGAGATCGAGAAGACGCTCGGGATTTTGGGGGGCAAGCAGGATCAGTACGCTTCCGCTGTGGGTGGCATCAATCTCTTCGAGTTCACGGCAGAAAACGTTGTGCGACAAGCCGTAGAACTCCCAGTTACCCGCGCGGAAGAGCTGGCTTCACTGATCGTCCTGTGCTACACAGGGAAGTCACGACTCTCCTCAAATATCCACCGTAGTGTCTGGGGCAATTTCCGGGCGGGCAAGCAGGACACCCTGCGGGCCCTTTTCGACTTGCGGGATTCTGCATACGCCGCCAGGCAGGCCCTCCTGGACTGGGACCTGGAAGCATTCGCCCGAATCGTGACTAGCCAACGCCACTACATGAAACGCCTGGACCCATCCACCAGCAATGAGCAAATCGAAGAATTATTCGAACTGACGGCGTCAGAGACCCTCGGAGGGAAACCGTCAGGTGCTGGCGGGGGAGGCTGCGTCTTTTTCATCGCCAAAAGCGATAAGGCCAAAGCGCGCATCAAGAAGGCCCTCAGGGCCCGAGGTCTTGAGGGCGTCGACGTCAGTTTCGACTTTGACGGCCTTACCGTCACCCGTGCGTGAGGGCCTCCGCGGAGAGCAGCGCCGCCCGTCTCTGGGCCACAGGCGTCACGCCGCAGAGAATCTGACGCGATACACGAGAACAGGTGCCACTCATCACCGGCATGGAAGACTCGCAATCTGCCGTTCACGATAGATCCGGGCAGTTCTTTCTCTGGCTGCGAGGCCGGCTTGCGTATTATCGCCAGGCCATCGAGGACGTACTCGTCTCCATGGCTCCGCAGGCGGTCAGCCTTGTTGCCGGGGTCGTTACCTCTGTCCTCATCGCCAGGGGGCTTGGGGCGGAGGGCATGGGCCAGTACGCCCTGGTGCTCAGCGTCTGCGGACTGACATCACAGCTGTCCGATCTCGGGATAGGCCGGACAGCTGTGCGTTTCGCCGCGCGTGCCGCCGCCCTGGGTGATACGCGCCTGCAGATGAGCGTCCTGCGTTGGGCATTCCGCCTGCGCATGGCCATGGTCCTGGTCGCCAGTGCCGCAGCCTTCGCCGTCGCGCCGTGGATCGCCCAACGCTTCTGGCACGATCCGAGCCTTGCACCTATCGTCCGGCTGGGCCTGTGGATTGGCATCATGAGCGGCGTTGCGGGAGTGCCTTCCGTCTACTTCCAGTCACTAAAACGCTTCCGGATCAATGCAACCGTCAGTATCGTCCAGACGCTGCTGACTCTCGCGGGCATCATCGCCCTCGCATGGCTGGAGTATTGGTCCGTCGATGCGGTGATCAGGGTCAGCGTCTTGACCGCGGCGCTGGGGGCTGCAGCTTTCATCGTCCTCGTCCCCAAGGCGGCTCTTTTCTCACTTGCTGACCTGCAGGGGTCGGCGAAATCGGTTCTGACCCGACTGTGGAAAGCCCCCGACCAGGGAAGTGCCGGCGAGAACTCCCTGGACGACACCGGCCCCACCACATTCGCCTTCTACATGGTGCTCTCATCCATCATAGTCGCGATCACACTCCGTGCTGACGTCTGGCTGATGGGCTATTTCCTGAGCCAATCCGAGATCGGCATCTACCAGGTGGCGACCAGATTCACCTTACCGCTGACGATGCTCATCGGCGCTTTGAACACCGCCCTGTGGCCGCGGGCATCGGCAGTGACTTCTCTTCCGGAGACCCTCCGGCTCCTACGCGGTACCCTCAAAGTCAGCGCACTCGCCGCGGTGGGCGGCTTGCTTTATGCGATTTTCGCTCCCATGGCCACCGCCTGGCTCTTTGGCGACGAGTATGCATCGGGCGTCTTCCTGGGGCAACTTCTCTGCATTCGCTACTGCGTTGCTCTCCTTATGTGCCCCATGGGCGTGGTCGGCTACAGCTTTGGGTTGGTCCGCGCGTACTGGGGCGTTAATCTGGTCCAGCTAACTGTCGCCGTGATGCTCAACCTGCTACTCATTCCTCAGTTTGGCGCGGCCGGAGCTGCTCTTGCTCTAATAGGCTGCGACGCAAGCGGGGCGGCGCTGGTTGCCTTTCTGGCCTTTCGACAGCTCGGACTGCTTCCTTTGAGGCACCGAATGCCCAGCAAGCCCCTGTGGAGGATATGATGTTCAGCCCACTTCAACCGCAGAATACCGTTCAGGTCTGGGACGACGTTGCCTTGACGTACAACCCACACGCAGAACTCGGGCCGGACTACCTTGCGTTCTTTCGAACCATGGTTGCGTTCGTCGGTGCCCCCAAGGGCCGTCGCTTCTGCGAGGTTGGGTGTGGTTCCGGCCGGCTTAGCGCATTATTGGCTGCGGAAGGTGCGCATGTCACGCTTGTGGACATAGCGCCGCAGCCTTTGGAGTTCGCGGGCATGTACTTCCGTCAGCGCGGACTCGCTGTCACACTGGTCCAGCAGGACGCGCTGCGGATGGGTTTCGAGGATGAGGCATTCGATGTAGTCTGGAACGGAGGGGTTGTGGAACACTTCTACGACGACGGGAAGATCGCGCTCTTGCAGGAGATGTGGCGGGTAGTCAGCCCTGGAGGGCATTTGTTCGTCCAAGCCCCCAACCGCGCTAATATTCCGTACGTGATCTACAAGACCTGGTCCCAGTGGCGCGGCACCTGGAAATACGGGTTCACGGATGATGTGACCGCGGGGCGTCTACGGGCTATCGCTCTCCAAGCAGGCATCGGTGCCCCGCAGGTCTGTGCCTACAACCCGATCGCTGGATGGTGGTGGCTTCGCTACGGCAAGCGGATCACGCAATCGCTTGGACTCAACACAGTCGAATGGCACAGCATACGGACTCGCATTGGGAACGCAGTATGCTTGCATGCGACGAAGCCCGAAGACATCCCCCAAGTGTAGGGGCTTGCCTGTAGCCCCCCGGGCCTATTTGCAGACCGTCTGCTTGTGCCCGGGTGATAGTGAGCGACAACCACACCCTCTCAAGTATACTTGGCCTAGGAGGCGCGACAGTCATGTACCAACCACCCAATCAAGAGCACTGCGCGCTGCAAGAGTTCTATGAGAAACGGTATCATCGATCTAGTGATATGGTCGCGCCCCCCCAAGACGACGACTTTGTCCACGGGCAAGTGTTGTCCATAATTCGGCCGCACCTGCGGAGCGGCCTGAGAGTATTGGACCTAGGCTGCGACAATGGCAAGCTAAGTCTTTACATGGCCGCTTTCGGATGTGATGTACTCGGCATCGATATAGCGCGGAACGCCGTGGATAACGCACGCAGAAGTGCCGCACGACATGGCATAAGCAACGCACGCTTTGAAGCGATGGACTTTGTGAACGAATGGAATGAGCCTGGTTCCTTCGACCTTGTTCTCTGCAGCCACGTGGTAGAACATGTCCCTGACGACGTACGCTTCCTGGGAAAGATCGCGGAAGCCGTGAGGCCAGGCGGCATGGTGATTCTTCTCGCGCCGACTGCGTGCAGTCTGCCGTTCATCGCTAGCAGACTCCTGCCAATGCGTGCACTGTTCAGGCTTGATGATGAGGTTGGGCATCTGAGGCGCTACCGACCGAGGCAACTGGTCTCGCTGATCCAAGACGCAGGCCTTAGTGTCGAAGAGTTGACCTTTCTCGACGGTCCCATAAGGGACTGGTGCTTCCAATGCAGGCCCCTGCGGATCGTGCAGAGATTCTATCGCTGGCGAAAGGTGCGTCGGCTGATCAACACTATCGACGCTCTGATGGCGCGGTGCGTCCCTTTCCCCGGTGCCATTTGCATCACAGCAAGCAAGCCATGAGCCAGAGCGCTGACTGAAACGCTCCAAGTGCACACGATGGTTTGGCGAATGAACTGAGACCGACACCGCGACGGACCCTCGCTGCGGCTTGATGGCCTTGTGCAGCGCGTCGACACGGTGAGCAGGCAAGGCGATCGATTGTGCATATCGCTCTGGACGCACAGACATTTGAGCATATCGAGACAGGGATATCCAAAGCGACTCGAAGGCTCTACGATGCCTGCCACATGGTGGCCCCGGACGTGATAGTCTCGGGATTGCATCACCGCCCGTTGCTGACGCCGCTAGCTGACTGGATCCAGCCTGTGACTGCAGGCTGTGCAGTCCCCACAGCTGTCTGGCGCAACAGCGTCCTACCATTGATGACTCTGATGCTACATCCGGATGTCGTGCATTTCCCCTGGAATGGACGTCTCCCCATCTGGATGCCTGGTGTCAAGATAGCGACCACCATCTTCGATGTGTTGCCGCTCTCGATTCCGGAGTTCCTCAAGACGGAGGCCGAAAGAGCAAGGTTCTGTAGAGCCCTGCAGCGGGACATTCTGCGCAGCGATGTTATCATTACCTGTTCCGAGTACTCAAAGACTGAGATCATGCGGCATTTCCGGGTGCGGTCGGAACCCGAAGTGATCCACATTGGTGTGACGCTGGACAACGTGGCTTGCAGTGTTGCGCCAGCCGGGGCAGGTGGCTACTTCCTCTACGTGGGAGGGTATGGCAAGCGGAAGGGCGTTGAAGGGCTTGTTCGTGTCTTTCTTGGGTTGCACCGAGAGCGGCTGATCCGTTCGCGACTGGTTCTGACCGGAGACCGTTCGTACTACTCTGAGGAGTTCCGGGCGCTGGTCCGCTCCGGAGTTGACCTCGGCCTGGTAGAGGAACTGGGATACGTGTCCGAGAGTGCGCTGCCGGGTTTGTATAGAAACGCAATTGCATTGGTCTATCCGTCCAAGTACGAAGGATTTGGGCTCCCGCCACTGGAAGCAATGTCGGTGGGATGCCCGGTGATCACGACGCGCTGCACCGCCATTCCGGAAGTGTGCGGGGATGCAGCGTACTACATCGATCCTGATGACGAGCGAGATTTCGGCGCAGCCCTGATAGCGCTCGAGACCAATAGCCAACTGCGGACTGAGCTGGCAGCGCGGGGCGCAAGACGGGTGAAGCTCTTCTCGTGGGGCAGCGCGGCGCAAAGGTTCCTGGACATCTTGTCTCGGCTGGTTCAGAAATGAAGGGTGGTGCCCGGCATTCGCGAAACGGTTGTCCTGGTAGAGCCTGAAAGGCGCAATCAGGAGCACGCAAGTTTCAATGCGGCCCTGCTTGAGGCCGTGTTGCTTGCATACCCTGAGGAGGAGGTTCTCTTCCTTGCCCAGGAAGCCCATTTGCAGTGGGCCCGGAGAGCCTACGAGACCTCTCTGGGGCCCATTTCCTCGCGGGTTCGCTGGCAGGAAATCCAGATTGCGCCGAAGGACTTTGGGGGCATCCGGCGCCTTCCGTATGAACGGCACTGGTGCCGTGCTGTGGTACAGCTTGCAGCGCGGCACACAACGAGGGCGATTATCCTGTGCTCCGTTGCCGACGCCGGACTGTGGCTGCTGAAGGGGATGCTGAACAGAAGCAGTCCCGCAACACCTGTACTTGCGTTCATGCATAGTAGTCTTGGGTGCATCGCAGAGCCTTTCCGTCGCAGTCCCTGGAATTGGTTCATCGATCTACGACAGGTGTTGCGTTCCCGGCACCCGGACTGCCTTCGGTATATTGCATTGGGTCCGGCGATCCATGGGGCGGTCTGCGAGATACTGCCTCAGGTAGCTGATCATTTCGAACAACTCGATCTTCCATGCCTGTGGGCGCGAGACGCCGGGACAGATCTGTCTGATGGCGATTGCGTGCGATTTGGTTTCTTCGGAGCACCGCGCCCGGGGACGGGCTTCGACATCTTCTGCCGACTGGCTACGGACATGCGGGAATACTCGGCCGAGGGACGTTGTGAGTTTGTCCTCATCGGCTTTCTGAACACAGACGTACCGGACTATCCAACTCAGGATGTGACGGGCGTCTCGCACCAGCCCCTCACGACGGAGGAGTACTGTCGGCGAGGGGATGCGATCACGTACTCCATTTGGGCAGGTTCGCCTGCCAAATACCGCTTCACTGCGAGCGCTTCGTTCGTTGACACGCTGTCTTTCGTGAAGCCCGGGGTCTTCTTGAGGGCACCCTACGTCGAGAGCTATTTTGCGCAGATGGGCGACATTGGGTATCTGTGCGATGACTACGAATCGATGCGGAGACAGATCACCTCGATTATCGAAGCGCCACCCAGGGACCGCTACCGTGAGCAGTGCGCTAACATAATCCGCGGGCGGAGAATCTTTTCGCCGGAGACGGTGGGGCAGAGCCTCCGGGCGCTCGTAACTCGGACCGCAAAGCTAACATAGATATTGCAGCGCAGAGGTCGAGCGCAATGGAAGAAATCACGCGAGAGACACGCGGCTGCGAGCATGAGACTTGCGTGGCCGGAGGCCGTATCCAGAGCGGTCTTCGGGTGAGTGTGGTTGTTCCTGCCTACAACGCACAGGACACCATCGAGCGGGCCATCAACTCGATCTATGCGCAGACGTATGACGACATCCACGAGATCATCGTTGTCGACGACGGATCCACCGACGGTACCGCTGATATCGTGCGCAGCAGGTACCCGGAGGTGACTGTGATCCAGCAAGCCAACACGGGCAGTCCGGGGGCGCGGAACCGAGGCGTGGAGGCATCTTCCGGAGAGTATGTTGCGTTTCTCGACGATGATGATGAGTGGTTACCCGAGAAGACAGCGCTGCAGATGGGGTGTTTTCGGGCCTACCCAGGGCTCGTGATGACCACCACAGAGAGCCTCACTGATGACCAGCCGAGCCCAGTAGACGACAGCGATGGGTTACTTCAGACGCTTGCCTTTGATACCGTCTTTCCACGGATCCCATTCCATTGTGGCTGTTCGGGATGGATAGTGCGCCGCACAGCGTTCGACCAATGCGGCGGGTTCGCGGTTCACATGCGACGTGGACAAGATACGGAATGGATGCTCAGAGCCCTGTTACTTGGGTTCTCACTCGGACTTGTCACGATCCCGCTGTTTCGTTATTACGGCAGATCGCGAAGACAGGAAGCAGAGAAGACGGCGGAAATGGTTAGGAAACGTCACCAAGTGCTCTCACCGATTGTCGAGAGCTATGGGGTGTTGGCAGCCCAGTACCCCGCGCGGCTATCTCATCGGCAGGTAGACCGGAAGATCGCGGAATACTACTGGGCTGAGGCACGGGAGCTGTGGCGCTGGGGTCTGGCCACGGAAGCACGTGAATGTCTTTCGAGATGCTCAGCGAGATCGAAGGCTCTCGGGCTGCGACTCCTGTGTTCCCTGGCGCATGGTCTGCCAGGACCGTTCTACGCGCTTCAAGACGTACTGGTGCATGGGGCCAAGGGCGCAGTGCAGCTGCTACCCGGTGGTAGGCACCTGTGGAGCAGAATCAGGTCCGCACTCAATCGCTATTACCTGGTCTAGGTACCGACTTAGGAATGGCCCACTGGGCGGATGCCGAGAGAGGCAGTATCAGACGGCAATCGGCCGGCCGGAGACTGAATCCAAGTACGAAGCTCTGGTCTCGCTGATGCTGATCGTTCGCCAGTCGGATGGGGAGAGATGCACTGATATGGGCCAGCGGCGACGAGAGCATCGAGGATTGGTGATGTCTACCAGCGGGTATTCCTTGGCCTACGGGGCGTTCCTCGTAGTCCCTCGTCCTGTGCTGTTCGCATGGTACTATCCGCCTCTGATCGTAGCTGTGGCTTTGCAGGGCGCGATGGGTGCACAGTATGCTTGGGTGTATGCCGTGAACGCATACTCACGTAGACGCCCGAGTCGCGACGGCCTTGGGCCCTGCCCAGGGAGACGTGCTATCCGGACTGCAGCGGGACTACTCATATGGGTTCTTGTGCTGGCGCCCCTGGTGGCCAGATGGCCGAACCACATCGGTGAGGCCGTCAAGATGCAGCGGTTTGAGAACGAGTTGCGCAAGCCAATCGGCGTCTGGCTTGAGCAGAACACAGTCCCAGATGCAGTTGTCGCCACAGAACCCATCGGCTACATCGGTTACTATAGCAAGCGGCCCATCCTCGACGAAGTGGGGCTTGTGAGTCCGATGGCATTGCCTTCTCGAGCCCTCGGTGATGGGTGGTTCGCAGATCTGCTGCGTCGGGCCAAGCCAGAATACTGCGTCGAGCGAACGCTGCTTCTGAACCAGAACCAGACCATCACATCACCGTATAGACCGTTCCGCGGAGATGCAGACCGTACTTGGTTCTCGGCCAATTATGTCCCGGTGGCCGTTTTCTCTCTGCCGCGCTCTCGATGGTATTCACAGGATCCAGGACGGCACCACTACACCATCTACTGTCGCCGTGACCATGCGTACAAGAAGCTGCGCATCGGCGGCGCGCCGCGAACCACTGGACGCGAAGGTCATTAGCGCGAGTGGATACGGAAGCTTGAAAGTGCGCGTCACCGAGGTGGAGAGCCTCGTGAATGGAAGATGGCTGCCCGCCGGGCTGCCGGAGACCAAATAGGATCCCGACCCCCACCCGCGAAGCTAGGAGCGCCCTTTGCCCATGCGGCACAACCTTGATGACAAGTGGCTGTTGCTCATACTCGTCTCGGCCATGATGCTGGATATCTGGGCCATCTGGTGGGGGTTGCCGAATACGGCAGAGTGGGACGCCGACTCTTCCGTCCCGATGACCACCCTGCGGGGCGCGCTCAACCAGTTCAGTTTCGGATGGTTCGGTCAACACCAGCCGTTGCAGCCTGCCCTGATCGCGCTCCTGTGTGTCCCGCTTTTCGCGTACGTTTACCTCACCGGCGGCATCAACTTGTCTGACGTGCAGAGGACATACCCATGGGGCCTGAGAGACCCCGAATGGGTGCTCAGTGGGGTCATTCTCATTGGCCGCCTTCTGTCATTGGCCTCCCACTTGCTCCTCATCTGGGCCATGTACCAGATCGGTCTGCGGCTGCGCGGGAGAGTGACCGCTCTTGCCGCGGCCGTCCTTGGCGCACTGTACTATCCATTCGTCTACTATGCGCACGTCGGCAACCCCGACATGTTGTACATCGCATTGTTGGCAGTGGCCGTCCTGGCCTGCTTCGCATTTCTGGAGAAGCCTTCGGCACGGAGCATCTCGTGGCTGGCTTTCTGGGCGGCACTATCAACAAGCGTGAAGTTCCAGGCGCTGCCGTTCTTCGCGGGAATGGTGCCCGTGGTGCTGTGGGTGCTTCTTGCGGATCAGCGCCGGACCGACAGGCAAGGGCCGGCCAGAACCCGGAAAGGACTGGGACTGGCGGGGCTGGGACTGGTCATCTTTGTTGCAACCTTCGCGGTCGCGAACAACTGGATGCTGAACTTTGACAGCTCGATGGAGTGGATCGCGAACAAGAAACGTGGGGCAGAAGGCTCGAAGGAGACTCGTGCGGAGTGGGCCAGACTTGCCGCTTCGATGCACGCTGCCGATCCGATGCTAAGACTGAGTTTCGCCGAGGGCACCTGGGTATGCGTCAGGGAAGGGTTCAGCCTGCCAGTGCTGGGGCTGGGGGCGTTGGGCCTGGTCTTGCTTGTGAGCACCCAGCCAATCAAGGCGGCGGCTCTCGTCGGCCCGTCCATCGCATATGGGGCCTTCTATTGGTATGTGAACGCTGCCTTCGACCGCTACCTGTTCCCGCTCGTGGTCCCGCTCCTGTTGATGGCCGCTTTCGGCGCAGAGCGGCTATGGCAGGCTTCTCTCCGCTTCCGGGCATACCGCTTTGCCCTCGGTCTTGTCGCTATCGTCTTGGCTATCTTTCTACTAGCCCGTGTCATTGCACTAGACTACGTGCTCCTCAACGGCAGCCGCCAGCAGGCCGAGCGATGGTTCGCGGAAAGACCGCAGTACCGAGATGCGACCGTGATCGTGTACCAGGACCCTGATGGAGCGCCGAGATTGCAGGATCTGGTCCGCTTGCGCTCACTTGGCCCTGCTTCGTACTTCGCGGATAAGAAGAATCAGACGGACCCGAAGCGCCATTTCCGTCGGCCGGCAGTTCCGGATGAGGTCAAGTCTCTGCCCTATCTGCTCAACCTTGATCCCGAGTTCGTGGTGCTTTTCCCCGCAGACCGTCCTGACAACGAAGTGGACTATCTGCTCCGAACGAATCCGGGCAAGTACCGGGTTGTCGCCAGTTTCGGCGGCCCAACGCGGCTGGTAAGGCGGACCTTTGCTGCTAATCCCAAGCTCGAGATCTGGCAGCGGGTGCGGGGGACGGATCCTGATGGTGCCGGTTCCGAGATGAAGCATCCAGAATGATGACCTTGTCCCCGCTCGGGTGCGCCACCCGCGCCGCGGTCAGGCGATGCTTCGGAAAAGGATGTCCGCCGCCAGGGTACACAAGTCCTCGTCGGGTAGATCGCGGAACTCTGGCGCCAGAGCCCGCCGAGGTACGGGAAGCTCGTCGGTGACGGTGCTGGACAGTACTTGTGCCTCCAAACCGTGTTTCGAAGCCAATTCGAGGTATCTGCCCAGGCGCGCCCGATTGATCGCGTCAGGTGCATTCCGTGTACACAGGTCCCAGAGCCATCGGGGAAACTGCATCATCAAGAGGGGATTCTTCGATCGCGACATCCCATGGTCTTTGAGATCGATATGGTGGACAGCGACTCCTGCGGGGGAGAGCACCCGAGACATGCTTTCGAAGGCGCGGTCGAGGTCGCCCACGTGCTGCAGCACAGAGTGGGAGAACATGAAATCCACACTTCCCGCGGGCAGCGGGATGTCCTCGGCGCGGCCCAATTCTCATAGACCAACTCATAGTCACCATTTACGGCGCGCCGCCTGATTTCCGCTGTTTCCTGCTCGGTGCACTCTATGAATGCAGGGATCTCTTCGGCAATCCTCAATGCCCCTGACACGGTCTCTTCGACGGATGCCCAACGTTCACAGTCGACGGCGATGACCCGCTTCGCCCCAAGCAGTGCGAACATGAGGGAGACATCGAGCGTGCGCCCTGGGCCGATCTCGCAGACCGTGGCCCGGTCAATATCCAGGCCGCTCGCTCTGAAGTGCCCCCAGTACTTGGCAAAGAGCCGCAGGTATCCCTCGTCTCCGGGTGGTTTCCAGCTGCGGTGAGATACCCGGTCGGCCGCCTTCGCGATGACCGGCACCGATGCGAGTATACGTCGAGACAGCCTTCTTGTCGCCTGCAGATAAAGCCAAGTCCGCGAGCGCCGAAAATGGGATGCTGCGAACTCCCGGACGTCAACCGCGTCTGCTCTCCGGAAATCTGTCACGGATACTCCCCCAGGGTGAGGCCCACGCTGATTGCTGTTCCGCGACATTCATTGGTATGCTTCTGTTCGCTACAGAGCGAAACAGGGGCTTTCGGATAGTGCATCCTGGTTGATCGCTATGACCGCTTTCGCCAGAGCGAGACGTTCAGCTTGATCCAACCATGTTCCCAGGTCTTTGCATGGCTGCCCAGAGTGCTCAAGTACTCAGCTACGTGTGCATCCGGGTCGCTTCTCACCACCCAGACGCGTCTGACGGTCGACAGTTGCCGGGAGAGCAGCATCTGGAGGTCGGGCTCCTCGTGGCTTCTTGGAACTGTGACCATGATGCGCGCCAGACCCGGCTCATAGGAACGGAGACAGTATCGTTCAGTCGTGATCATGATGTCGTCCTGCTCCGCATGCATACGGAGGTACTGTGCCACCTCACGCCACTGCGTCTTCTCAAGCGTGGTCTTGTCGATCCAGACCCCATACGCGCCAGACACGATGAGTAGCGCTGAGAGCCCGACGGCAATTCCACGAAGGCGCATCGTTGACAGGCCCGTCGCCGCCAACCCGAGCGCACATAGACCAGCAGGCATCAGCGCCTTCGGTGACCACATTCCTCCTCGCATCAAGCAGACGCCGGCGAAAAAGACAACCGCGAGTATGCTGTTGGCGATCAGGAGCCACTTCATACCTTGTCCACCACGGGATGACCATCGCCAGCATCCCAGGCAGTACGACACGAACACCAGCGCGACAGAGGCCGCGCGCAACACCAAAAGCCCCCTGGACATCTCGTCGAGATCATCGGCAGCACCAAAGCGGGCCAGATCACCCCATAAGACTGCCGCAATGCCCGGAAGTGACGGAACGGCGCTTTGCAGGTATGCCGGACCACCGGCCTCCAGTTGCGCACGCAGATGCGGGAGCCAAGGCAGATAGAAGAGCGCTGTCAGCGGAAGGACTGCGGGGAGTCCCATCCACACTCCGCGATCCCTAGTGACGACCGCCCATGCGCCCACTGCACCCACTGTGGCAAGCACGAAGAGGGCCCCCGAGTTATGCGTGTACAGCACACAAGCCGCGGTGAGAGATAGCCCGATCCACCCAGTGTGCGTGAGGGCCTGTAGCAACACTTCACCGCACACCAGAGCATTGCCCACACGGCAAGACCCAGCAACGCATACTGGCGCACCTCCTGGGACCATCGCAGATGCTTCGGACTGACGGCCAAGAGCACTACGCATAGTGCTGCAGTCTGGGGCGTGGTTGCGCGCCGCATCGCGATCCATGCAATCGGGAGCGTGAGTGAGCCAAACAGCGCGGAAAGCGACCGCAGTGCCGCCTCACTGGTGCCGAAGATGGCTGCCCAGCCAGACAGGCAGAGGAAGTAGAGAGGGGGATGTTGGTCCTGCGCGACGCGCTGCAGCATGTCCGGCAGTGCAAGGGTAGTGACGACCGCCTTGGACCAGACCTCGTCATCCCACAGCGATTCCTGTGCGAGCCCAGTGAAGCGCAGCGACAGCCCCAGAATGACGGCCAGCCCAGCCAACACATCCCAGGGCTTAGCAATCAGGCCTCCGCTTGGTGACCGCATCAGGTAACCCTCCCTGCAGGTCCAGCGTCTGATACAACATGTCTGAGTACCGGTCTGGGGTAGCAGGCAGGTTCGCCGTCCCGCCGATGGGGTTTCGACCCCTATACACTCACCAACCCCGCGCCTTCGACCGCGTGATTCTGTTTCGCCGCAAGACCGTGCTTGCGAGGCGCACAATGCAGTGCAGGTTAGCGCAGCGAGAAACCACACTCCCCGTCTTCTTGCCCTTTGTGGCGGCGCGGAACCCACAGCGCAGGCCGGGGTGCCCTGTGTGCTGTAGGCAACGGCACTACCCGGCACAGTCTCGGGAGCCGCCGGGCCCACCCTCGCGCGTTCAGCAATATGGCGGTCGCTGGCGCGCAATACTGGCCGCTGCCAGAGCGAGCCTCGAATCAGATGCCACAGGTTTCCCCTCTCCAACCAGCCGACCCGCCGCCAGTTCCTGTCAGTGCGCGGCAGCGCATCAGTGCGACGGTGCGGTGTCAGGCCACGCAATACGGTCTCGGCCCCATCTGGCGGCGAACTCGGATAGGCCCATGCTCTCGGTCCGCGGACGGAGATACTCGAGCAGTCCGCTGGTGCGCGCTAGCATCTGCTCCTCGGCGCGCTGGTCAGTGATGGTCGGGCTGTAACCGGCCTTCCACTCGCTCGAGTGCAACGCAATGTTGAGTACCGGTGCGCCCTGCGCGATCAGCTGCTTCGCCAGCCCGATCATCAGGTCTAGGGGCTCATAGACAGGCTGCAGAAGGACTCGCCGGGCGAGGCGCGCTTTCCGCAGCGCGCGCCTGCCAATATCGCCGCCGGGCACGCCGCTCCGTAGCAGTAGCTCCAGCCCCGCTCCGAGCGGCCCCAGCACACCGGCGGACACCGGGACCTCGAGGATCGCGTTGCCTCCGGCCTTCGAGATGCTCTGCGGATCGGGGTAGTAAGGCCAGACCGGGAACCTGGTGAAGTCCGGCCCGCCCTGGTATCGCCCCGTGTTCCGGCGGAAGCTAGTGAGCGGAGCAACCGAGGTGTCCACGGTGTAACCGGCCTCGGTGAGCAAGGCCAGACAGTCGCCGTCAAGGCCCCAACGCCCTGCCCGGAAACTGGTTGGCCGGCAGCCGAAGACGTCTGTGAGTTGTTCCGTCAGCCTCTCGAGTTTGGCGCGCCGAACCCATTGCGTGTACTCGTACCAGTATGCATGGCCACTCCCTGGGCCGTCACCGTTCAGGGGCGGCGTTGACCACGGGTGCAAGTGGGCCCCGATCTCGGCGCGGCTGTCTGTGCTGACCCATCGTAAGATTTCAGAGCAGTCGGGCTGCGCGGCCACATCGTAAGTGACGAGATAAGTTGGCTTAGCGCCGTAGTGCTCGCACAGCGCCTGGAAATCGACCATCGTGGAGATGTTGTCGTATGAGGGCTCGCGATCATGGTCCCACTCGTTGTCCGCTTCAGTGTCCACGGTGATGACAAGCGCCGGCCTGACTGCCTTGCTGCTGGCCGCGTCAGTCACTTGAACCACGGACGACGTGTTCGCCCGTTCGGCCTAAGCAGAAGTGCTCCAAAGACGCCATCAGGCGCTTTCCCACCACGCTCTGTCGAAGCCTGCCCGGGACCAGCCCAAGCATCAGATTCGCGTCATCCGGCAGCAACGTCCTCTTCAGAAAGAGCAAGTAGAGCACGGGGGTGATTGTGATCGCCAAACACTGGATGCGATCCCGCTGGAAAGCGTGCATCCACAGGCCCGAAAAGAGCAGTGCTATGATGCCCCCCGACGTACCCGGGGCTATCCCCGACATTGAGAGTCTGGGTGTCAGCGCGATCGTCAGCGGCAGCACGAGCACCACCGCAAAGGCGCGGGCGATAGCCGCACGGATCTCGCCCCAATGCAGCACCAAGACCGGGATGGGAACCACGTTTAGGGCCTCCAGCACGGTGTCGATCAGCATGGGATACCAGCGGTTCTCAATGGCGATCACGTGCATGCGGTAGAGTGCGAAGACTGTGTCTAGGAAGAGGTAGATACAGAGCATGGAGAAGATGGGGCCTGGCCCGGGGTAGGCCTGGCCTGCGTACAGCGTGATCTGCGGGCGGCGGATTGCCGCGGGGCCGATGTACAGGGGAAGAAGGCCCAAGAAGAGGTAATGCTTGGACTTGGTCAACGCGACCTCCGAGGGGCCCCGGCCTGACCAAACTGGACGCTCCACCAGCGGATCTTCCCCCTATTCGCTCAGTACGAATGCGCCTGGTTGGGCAACGAGCAGCGCGTAGATGAACCAGAACATCGACATGGTCGCCTCGAAACGGTAGATGTTGTGCAGGTAGGCGACACCTCCCCATGCGACCAAAGACGCTAACAGGCTGACGTAGAGACCGTCATCGATGTCTATACCATCGCGCGCCCGACGATAGCCGTGGTATATAGCGACCAGGATGAGCACCATAAGGCCGCCCCAGAAAGCGGCCCCAACGATGCCGAACTCAATTAGCAGGGAGAGGTAGAAGTTGTGCGTTTCCTTTCCCTCCCTGGCGACGCTCTCGAGCGAGCGTTGGGTGCGGCCCCACAGCGTCAGCTCTTCATCAGGGATGAGTGCCTCATCGATCCTGCGCATGACCCGGTGCGCCTGATAGAAACCTATCCCGAAGGCGGGGTTCCACTCGGGCGACCTGAGAATCGCGTAGCCTATCTCCCGATACGCTGCTCGCGACTCATCCTTCTCATCGAATCGATTGAGCAGGTCCTCGCCAAGGTTTGAGGTGGACCAGGGAATATAGCCAAGCAGCCCGAGCGCTATCACAGTTTTCACCGTGGGTCGCATGCTTCTCGACAGAAGGCACAAGGGAACGCAGATCAGCAACGCAAGAGTAGCTCCTCGCTGCTGGGTGAGAGTCGTTGCGTAGACGGTCAGGCCCAGTCCTGTGTAGGCAAGGAAGCGGCCCGACGGTGACTTCGCGTTGTGGAGCGCACGTATGAAGAGAGGCACCCACATCGCCAGATAGGGCGCCGCCTCCCAGAAATACACAAACGGTCCGGTTGCATTCCCGTCGTGAGTTGTGTAGATAGAGCTGTGGCCGGTGGTTCCCTGTCGTATCATCAGAAGCGCCTGGACGCCCAGCACTATGACGTTCGCTTGCAGGAGCTTTCTGATCCTTGTGGCGTCGAACGGGATGATCCTCGTGATGTAGTAGAAGCCCATCGGCAGGATCATCTTGTTCACGTACTGCTTGTAGTAGGTATCAAAGCAGTTGTTCTCCACAAGGCCGACGAACCCCCATATTGCAAGGCCGGTCAGAAACACGTCAGATGGCATTATCCGGAGTTCACGGCGGTCTTTGAGTGCGGAGAGGTAAGCAAAGAGGAAGACGACTGGGACGCCCGCCTGAAGCACGTTTGGGATGTAGTAACCGAAGAAGGTCGACTCACACGGCAACACGGCGAACTGCACCAACATCAGCAACAAGCCCCAGAAGGGATCGGCCAGACAGACGAGGGCGAATGCAAGCCCCGCCAGGCCGAGGAGACCATACGCGGGGTTATCCAGCAAGACCGACCAGCCAAGCACCAACGACGTTACCAGCACTGCAACGGCGATGTACAGTACCGATTTCGAACCACTCTGGAAAGCCTTCAGGCCCGCCGGAAACCCAACTGCGGTCTGTTCTGCCACCCGTCTATCCTCCACGGCTTAGTCTCTGCTCGGGCCCAGTGCGAAGCTCTATGGCCACCTGCTCTGACCCCAGATCCTATGTTGGCACACCCCGCATGCCGCACAGCCCCGGACCTACTCCTGCCTGGGCAGGATCTCAACTCTCGAGCTCTCATTCGAGGGTCTGACATAGAACCGGTTCAGCGCATCGAACACTCGCTTGCCTGTGTCACTGTTCCTGGCTCCTTCCGGCACCAGACTTCGAATAATGCCGATATCTTCCGTTCGGAGTTGCCCCCGAAGCATCAGCAGGTAAAGCAGGGGAGTGATGAGTATGGCCAGAGCCTGCAACCCGCTGCTCCGGAACGCACCCGACCAGATCATCGTGAAACATAGCGCCATGGCGCCGCCCGTGGCCCCGAGAAGAACCGCTTGTCTGGAATGCCTGGGCTCAAACACACGTCTCGTCAGGAAGACCGCCACTGGCAGCACCAGAAGAGGCGCAAGGCCGCGCGCCAACGCGGCGCCCATGCTTCCCCAATAGGAGCTTAGCACCGCAATCAGAAGGGTCCCGCTCAAGGCCAGGAGAGAGTCGAGGACGAACGGGTGCCACCTGTTCCCAAGGGCGATGACGTGCTGGCGATAGAGGGAGAAGAAGGTCTGCACGAGGAGGTACATGCAAAGGACCGAGAAGACACTGCCTGCCGCTGAGTACTCTTCGCCGGCATAGAGAGTGATGATGGGCCGCCCTGCAGCCGCTAGCCCGATATGAAGAGGGACCAAGGCCAGGAAGTAGTACCTGCTGCACTTTGTGAAGCCTTCCTGGAAGGCAGTGCGCCCCCTGTGGGCGGCCTCCGAGAGCTTTGGCAGCATGGTATCCATCAGATGCGCATCGACGTGCGCAATGTACTCAATGATCTTGAACGCCACGTAGTATGTAGCGAGGCTTTGCGTCCCGCCGATGGCGCCAACCAGAACATAGTCCGCATGGGACAGAAGACCCGCCGAGATACCGGACGCGAAGTACGGCATCGAAATGCGCAAGAGAGAGCTTCCGGGGGCAAACCCCGTCCCCCTTCTGAGCCGTGGCCACAGAGATATCAGGCCCACAATGCAACCTAATGCGGGCCCAATTGCCAGGCCGATGATCGCCCCCTCAATTCCGCCCATCCAGTAGCACACTACAGAACCGACAGGGCGTATGACGTTCCTCAAGGTGCGGCTTACCGCAAACATCTTGTACTGCTGGAACGCGTTCTGGAACCACTCCAAGTGTGTGGCCATGGTCGCGAGAAAGACAGCGATTGCCAGGAGGCGGACAACATTTGCTGACACTTCATTCTTGAGCATGACCGTGGTCACGGGCTCGGCAAGCAGGTATGCCAACACGCTCAGCAGCAGCGTGCTGATCGTGACAAGGAGAAGGCCGCTGCGCAGCAGACTGCAGGCCCGTTCATCCTCGCCCTGGGTCAGAAGCTTCGGTATCTCCCGCGCAAAGCAATCACGGAAGCCGAAGTTGCTCAGCGTATAGATGATTGCGACGAGGCTGACGCAGGCGGGCCAGGCTGACAACTCGCCCGAAGGCAGGTTGCGGGCCAGCCATGCGGATGGCAGGAGGCTAGCCAACCCAACGACGAATTGGCCAGCTACGAGGTAGCTCGTATCGCGAATGACTCGTGCGGCACGGGAGGTAACCATCTAGTCCCCACATCGTCGGCTCAGACCAAGGGAGCATCGGTCGGTCTCCCCCGTCTGGCGTGCCACCGGCAGACGAGGCCTGGCGCTAACCATGAACCGCAACCGCGCAGGATCGGGTATCACTGCAGGGCAGGTCAGCCGATCTCACTGCTTTCGCTCTTGTCCATCGTCGCTTCGGATAGCCATAGGGCCGATCTTCAGAACGAGTGCGGGGCGAGCCGAGGAACTTAGCCTACAGAACGGCGCAACATCGAGGACCGACCGTGATAGCGACTCCTATCGCGGTGCGGAACATCTCAGCTGCAACAGGTTCCCCTGCCCCTTCTGCACTGCACCCAACGCGCCAGAAGCTCCGCACCTCGACCGCGGTTCTGCATCTCAGGCAGTGACACCAAAACAACCGACGGTCAGGCCTGAAGTCCGGGCGGACAAGCACAAGAATGACGATAGTGGAAAGAAAGCCAGGGCAATAGTGTCGCGAAGAACCGCACCCTCAGCGGCACCTGTCAGGGCGCGGAAGCCTACGCGTGCATATTCTAGGCAATAGGATACACTCCACGTAGACCAAAGTCAACTCAAGGATTCCCTAAGCCCAGGTGACGATTTGCTGGGGCACGCGGGGCCCACTTGCTTGCCGCCCAGACTGGGGCCGCAGCCTATCAGCCCACCACCTGTCGACAAGCATGGCGGCAATGAGCTCCCTCAGTGACCCTCAATCCCCGATGAGAGCGTCAGCCTGGCCCAGAGAGTGCTATTCTTCCTCTTGGTAGTAATAGCGATAGTATGAGGTCATGATTGCCGAGTCTTGGGGGTTGATGTCGTTCACGACTATGCCCGCGATATTCGCGCCCACGTCATGAAGCGACCCGAGGGCCTGCTTCACGACCTGGGCATCGCCGCGAGCACGGGCAACGACGAGGACTCTGTCGGTCAGGGGCGCGAGAGAGAGCGTCGCCCCGAAGCCGACTGCGGGCATGGCATCGATGATGACGAATTCACTCATGTCGGCGATCTGACGAATCGCCTGGTGCAGGTGCTCGCTCAGCATGAGCTCGGAAGCTCTATCCACCTGCGTCCCTGCGGGGACCATTTTCAGCGTGTCGACTTGTGTCGGGCAGAGAACTTCATCAGCGGTCATGTTGCCGGCGCACAAGTCAGTCAGTCCGGGCCGGCCACGCAGACCGCACGCGCGGCTCAAACCCTGGAGGTTCGCGTCGGCGTCAACGGCAATGGTCTGCTTACCGGCCAAGGCCAGAACCGTGGCAAGGTTCGCAGCAACAGTGGTCTTGCCTTCCCGGGCTTGCGCACTGGTGACGAGCACCGTCTTGAACGGCTCGCGCCCCCAGAGCCCCAGGAGGTTCGCGCGCAGAACGCGGAAGCCCTCAAGGAAGGCGGAGTTTGGAGGCGCGGGCCCCAGGAACGTGTCAGTCGTGGGTAACATGGAAACTCTCCGCAAACGCCAGCGAGTCCGGCCTATGGGTTCTAACGGTGCAGGCCGCTGTTATTGGGACCATCGGGAAACCCTCAGCCCGTTCCCGCTTGATCTTCCTCTCGGGGCGGTCCTGTTGCGGGAGATTCCTCAATCACCTGCACGTCGCTGTGAGGAATCCCTCCCAGTACAGGGCATCCCAGCAGCCTCTCGGCGTCTTCTTCGTTCTTGAACGTCGTGTCGGTGTAGTGCAGCAGGAAGATCGCGATGATCCCGAGGCCCGCGCCACCAAACAGTGCCAGCCCAAGCCGGATTGCGAACTGCTTGAGTAGGCCCTCCTCGCGGGGAATTCGCGGCTCCGCAACCGTCTTGAGCATAAATTCCGCGTCGCGCCGAGCCCGAAGCTCAGCTTCGGCCGACCGAAGGCTCTCCTGGACTGTCAAATAGCGCTTTTGCAGGGCGGTGGCGTCAGCACTCAGCTTCTCGTACTCCACCAAGTCTGTCCGGGCGGCGGACAGACGATTCCGTAGTTCGCCCTCGCGCGCTGCAAGCAGTTCGCTGCGTGCGGCCATCTCTTGCGCGTATGTTTGCGCGGCGATTGCTGACTCCTGCACGAACGCCGATTCTTGCTGAGCAACCGCCTCTGCCTTCTCGAGGGTGGCGACGCGCTTTCTCATATCATCAATCTGGCGCTGCAACGCCAAAACGGACGGGTGATCCCGGGTGCGCCGCTCGAGCATATCGGCCAGCAGGACCTCGCGCTCCATGATCTGCTGCTTGAGATCATCAATACGTTCGACCAATGCAAAGTTGGGCGCGTTCGGGGTTCTCGAGGGCTGTGTAGCAAGCGCTTTGGATCGTTCTTTGGCCGCCGCCGTCTCCAGATTGGCGTTCTGCAACGCCATCTGCACCGCTGCAAGGGATGCTTCTATGCTTTCGGCTTCCTTGGCCGGGGCCAAGCCCCCGTGCTTCGCCTCGATCGCTTCAGCACGCGCCTGCGTTTCCTGAAGTCGTTGCGCGATCATAGGCAGGCGGCCACGCAGGCCATCGATCACGCTCTGAGCCTCTCTGATTTTCTCTTCGCGCCAGACCTCGTCCCACAACTCCATACCAGCTTTGGCTACGTCGATGCTTGTCTGTCGCCTGGATGCCGAGCAAGAGAAGACAGCGAACCTGCTGTCTCTAATCTGCTTGGCAGTGATCGTGATTTTGTACTGGTCCTCGGCCTCCGGCGGGAGTTTGAGTTTTTTCAGGATTTCGCCCAGTGCGTCGGGATTGGAGCCCATCTGAAGCAGGTTCGGCCAGAACTCCTTTTCCTGCGCGATGACAAGCTCGTCACCCTGGGTCAGCATAGTGGGCATTGCGACAGGGTGCACGAGAACCGTCCCTTCGGCCGTGTAGGAGCGCATCCCTCCGGAAACCAGCTGGATTCCCACCACTACCAGCCCCGCAAGAACGGCGCCGAGAATCAGGAGCCAGACGCGCTCACGGATTATGCGGTAGTACTCGATGTATTCCACGGTATTGAGCCCTTGAACGGCGTCGGTTTCGAGCACGGATCAGTCATTGAAGAGCAATCGGCCAACGCCTATGTTTAGGAGCCAATCCAGAAGGTTCTGCTTCCGCTCCTTCGGTCCCGGGACGTAGATCAGGTCGCCGTCCTGCGGCGTGCCGGCGTACGACGTCGCGTCCAGCCGTGTGAGTTCCGTAATACTGTAGCGGTCTTTGACTCGAACCGGCGCGCCCTGTTGCGCGCTGCCTGCCCTTACAGAGCCGTCTCGTGGTGCCGGGGGCTGCAGGTGCGACGGAGCACCACCGAAAGCCCGGTGGATGCTGGGCTCGCCCGCAGCTTGCTCCTCGCGACGCGTACGAGAAGGTTGGGCAGTTCGCGGTGCCGGTGTCGTCGTGGATGCGGACGCCGTCTTGTCGCCGCTGGTGCCAGATGTTTCTGGGACGGGATTCTGGCGGGCGGCGCGCACAATCCATATTCTGTCGACGCGGCTCTGACCGCTGAGCCCACCGGCGTGAGCGATCAGGTCCAAGTACGTATCACCAGGTTGCAGCGGGTACGCCCCGGGCCGTCCGACGCTACCAAAAACGAAGACACGTGCCTTGCTCAGCGGGATGACGAGAGAGTCGCCTGCCTGTAGCTCGAGGTTCGTCGCGTAGTCTCTATTGTCGAGAAGAGCCCGCAGGTCCAAAGGTATCGTCTGCCCATCGCGCAGCAGAGTGGCAGCTTCAAGGTTCGCCGTGGGCAACGTGCCGCCTGCGATCGCAAGCGCTGCGAGCACCGTATCGGCTTGCGTGAGAAGATAACTGCCCGGTTGTTTGACCTCGCCGATAACGTGGAAATTCTCCTCTGCTTTGGGCACCACCAGCGCATCGTTGGCCAGAAGCGGCACATCTGCGTCTGCTTGCCCCCGGTTGATCACGGCGTCAAGATCAACCGGGATGCGCTCGCTTCCCCGCATGATATACGCGCCCCGCAGGTCAGAGACAAGGTCGATGGGGCCGCCGCTCAGCACGAGAGCCTTGGAGGCTGTGACAGCACGCGTGATCGGGTGGGCACCGGGCGCTTTGACGTTCCCAATCACGTAAACTGGATCCGGATCCGCTGCTGGAACCATGAGTACGTCGTCAGCCTGCAGGGCCAAATCTTCACTCTCGCCCGCTATGACAGCACGCAGGTTCACAGGGACGCGTTCGCCATCGCGGACGATGAACGCCGCTTGCAGATCGGCTGCTTCAGCTGCCCCGCCACTCACAGTGAGAGCAGACAGCACCGTGCCGGCTTGATCAAGAGGCACGCGGCCTGGCGCCCGCACCGCACCCGCAACCATGACCATCTCGGGAACACGAGGGGGCACTACCAGCACGTCTCGCGGTTGCAGAGAAAAGTCGGGCGCCGTTCCGTTGCGGATCGCTTTGAGGTTGATATCGTGCCGGATGCCTTCGCGCAGCACGTATGCACCCTCGAGGTCAGCGGCTTCTGTCACGCCGCCAGCCATGGCAAGGGCGGCGTTTACCGTCCCTGCTTGCTCGTGCAGCAGCATTCCAGGTTGCGGGACAGCACCGCTCACCATGATCCGGCGAGAAAACTCCTGGGCCGCGAGCATTTCCGGTGTCAAGACTGGAACCACGAGGATGTCGTTGGCCTGCAACGCGACGTTGTCCGGCCCGCCCTCGCTACCGAGCTGTGCCAGGTTCAGAGAGATGGTCTCTTTCCCGCGGAGCACGTAAGCGTGCTCGAGGTCTGCCTGGGGGGTTGGTCCCCCGACCCAGGCCATGGCGCGCGCTACGGTGTCGCACTGCTCCGGCGCGAAGAGGCCCGGGCGCGCGACCGCGCCCGCGATAGTCACACTCTCCCGAGCTCGGCTTGCAAGGTCCGCCTCGGGTGACCTCAGGGGGACGACGATGAGGTCATCGGGCTGCAGATCAAAGTCGGCCTCCTCGCCGTGCAGTATTCTCAGGGCGTCAATGTCCACACGTGTCGCCCCTCGCAATACATACGTGCGCTCAAGATCTGCTTGGGGAGCAGGACTTGCCAAGGCTAGAGCCCGAGAGACCGAATTGCTCCAGTGGTGCGCCTGTGGACCGGGTGCAGTCACGGCCCCGGCAACGTAGACCATAGCGTCTGCCTTGTCGGGAACGATGAGGACGTCTCCCCCGCCAACAGCGAAATCTGGCTGCGATCCCGACATGACGGCTTCCAGGTCAACCTCACTGCTCAACTCGCGGCGCAAGAGCTGGCACTGTGCAGGGTTTGCGTTGGTCGTGAAGCCACCGGCTAGCAGCACGGCTTGCCGAGCAGTGGCGGCCAGTTCGGCCGGGATCATTCCAGGGCGTGCAACTGCCCCCATTACGAGGATCGAGGCGGCCATCTGGTTCGCCGCAGTCATTGTCGGCACGACCAGCAGGTCGCTGGGTTTGAGGGGGAAGTCTTCTCCACCGGCCAGGATCGCCGGGATATCCACATCGATACGCGTTCCATCTCTCAGCACATAGCCACGTTTGCCGTCGGCAGTGGGAAGCAGACCTCCGGCCAGTGTCACCGCTTTGGCCACCGAGTCGGCCATATTTGCCGGTTGCGCCGACGCTTGCCTCACCGCGCCGACGATGACCACCGGAAGCTGGCTTATCTGTGGCACCACCAACATATCCCCGGGCCGAAGTTCGGGATCCGGGCCGCTGCCACTGATCGCTGCCTCGCCGTCCACGCTGATGCGATCGCTGCCGCGCAGGATATACGCTGCCGACAGGTCCGCATTAGGCGCTGGGCCGCCGGCGTAGATGATTGCGCGTGACACGGTGCGCGCCTGAGAGAGGGGCGCCGGCCGCGGCTGCATAACGGCGCCGGTGACTGCTGCCTGGCGCGCCATCGCGCGTTCCATCGTCAGAATCGGCACCACCAGCAGATCCCCCGCCTGCAGTGGTACATCCTCGGCCTCACCGTTCATGATTGCCCCAAGATCGACGTATACCAGTTGCTCTCCCCTGAGAATGTAGGAGCCTTCCAGGTCGGCATTCGGGGCGGTTCCGCCCGCGAACACAACGGCGCGACGCACGGTCGGCACCTGAACGATGGGCACCAACTGGGGCTGATTGACCGCGCCGGCAATCAGCGCCATACGCGCCAGTTGCTCCTGCGCAACCTGATCGGGCGACTTCGTGGGCACGATCACGAGATCCCCCGGCTGGACGATGATGTCATCCGACCCCTTGCCAGTCATGAGGTCTGTGATGTCCAGCCGAATCCGCTCAGCGCCGCGCAGCACCTGCACACCGGCCAAGTCTGCCATGGGTGTGACGCCGCCTGCGTACACGAGCACCCGCATCAGGCTATCAGCCTGAGCCAACGGCACCCGCGTGGGCTGCGCGACCGCCCCGGCGACCACCACGCTGCGTTCCCACTGTTCCTGCTGCAGCCGCTCCGGGGTTTTCGGAGGAACGACAATTAGGTCGTTGGCCTCGAGAGCAACGTCCCCGGCCCCGCCTCGCATAAGAGCGCCGAGGTCGAACGGGATCGTTTCCTTGCCTCTCAGGATGTAGCACTGTGTCTGGTCAGCAAGGGGTGTGGGCCCGCCCGCGAAAGTGACGGCCTTCGCCAGCGTGTCGGCCCAGGTCATCAGTCTCGGACCCGGGCTCGCCACAGCCCCTACGACGTACACGCTGTCAATGGGTAGCGAGGGCACGACCAGGATGTCATTGGCCTTGAGCGGGATATCCTCCGAGGTTCCCCGAAGGATCGCCTGGAGATCCGCATCGATACGAGTCCCGTCACGCAGGATGTAGGAAGCGCTGGGGTTCGCGGTCGGGGCAAGCCCTCCTGCCAGGGTCACGGCACGAGCCGCGGACTGGACCTGCGCCAATGGCATCGCACCTGGGGTAAGGACGGCACCCGCAACGATGGCTACCTCCGGTGCCCCAACGCCTGTCTCGCTGGATGCCAGCGGAATTACGAGTACGTCCTTGTCCTGCATTGCCACGTCTTCAGTATCCGCCGAGCCGTCGAGAAGCCGCGTGAGATCGACCTCGATCCGTTCGGGGCCTCGAAGAATGTAGGACCGGGACAGCGCCGCGCCGGATACGCCGCCTCCTGCCAGGATGAAGGCGCGGGTGCAGGTGTTCGCCTGCTCGATGGGAACAAAACCGGGGCGCTGGACCGCGCCCGTGACGAACACCATTTTTTCGGGCTTGCGCGGTACGATGACCATGTCCCCCTCAGACAGGGGAACGTTGGCTGGAATAAAATCAACACCGCCTTCGACGTCCGCCGGAACCCTGATCCGCTGCTTACCCCGAACGATCACGATCTGGCTCAGATCACCCGTTGGCGTAACCCCGCCTGAAGCCGCGAGCAGACTAAGGAGATTGGGTGCCTCGTCAAGCGGTACCGGTCCCTGGCGCGGCACCTCTCCCATGATATGTACAAGCGCCGATGTGCCGCCAACAATGGACACGACAACCACGGGGTCGACCAGGTACTTCCTGCCCTTGTCTGCAATAATCCGCGCGACTTGTTCAGTGGATTTCCCGGCAACCGCAATGACCCCGAGATACGGCATCTTGATCTTGCCGTCGGCGGAGACGGGGAACTGCCCCGAGAACTCAGGCTCGTCTGCGATATAGATGTCGATGAGGTCGCCAGACCGGACGGTGCCCCGGGTCATCGCCATGCCGGGCGTGATCCGAGGCGCGGTTGTTCGGCTTCCGGGCATGGTGGCTGCAGTTGAGCCACCTGGGGGGAAAGCGATGTCAGTCGCCGGGGAGATAGATGCCTGCAAGGCGGCGGTCACGTCCATCACGCTGAGGGCGTGAATAGCAGGCTGGGCCAGGCTGGGACCAATGAAGAGAAGGAGGAGGAGGAATAGCGTCAACTGCGGCAACGGCGCCGACGAATTCTCAGCAAGGTGAGCCCCGTTCTGGCTTCGACCATCGTACGTTGCCATTGGTGGACAGTCCTTAGGATAGCGCGGCGGCGTGAGCTGTGATGTGTGCTGTGAAGTGATCTGCCACTGCGGCACGAACCCTCTCATGCCTTCGGCAGCGGGAATTGGCGCACAGGACTGACGCTTTGGGAAAGACACCGCACCGCCACCTTGACAATTGCGCACAGTGTCAGGCCGACGATGGCAATGCCTAGTTCACCCCAGTATCACAGATGCTACCCGAATTGGTCACAGCCGTCAACACCATATTACTCACCAGGAGCGCAAATCTCCGCGGGAACGGCGACCGTGCCGGGGAAACCGGCATCCTCGCCCCGCTCCCACCTCCCCACCGTCTCGGCGACCCCATGACGGCTTTCCTGTACTCCAGTGCCCCAGCTCAACCGGTCAAGGAAATGACAAGGAGCCGCATCGCCGGGGGCAGGGAGAGGGCGACACGACTCCTCGGGACCTTGGAGGACCGATGCCCCGCTGCAAAGTACAGGACGGGCGCAACAGGTCTCAATCCTCCGCAGCCCAAAAAAACATGGTGTCCGAGCGGGTGCCGAATGCCGGCTCCGCGAGCTTGCGCCCGTCAGGAGTGACCGTTTCGCGCCGTTACGACAGCGCCAGCCTGCGCGGGCGCTGTAGCTTCCCACGGATAGTCGCAAATGAATGAAGACACGCTTCTGGGGGACGGCACCGAGGCAGACACAGATGATGCAGAACGTTTCCCCGTCCTGCACTCACGCGCCTTGATGCACACAGGTGGCGGCGCCAGGGCTGTGGAGTTCATCTCTTGTCGGCGGCACCCGTTACAGGAGATGGGATCTGTGCTCTGTACTGTCCCCCAGAAGTTGGCCAATGGTGCGCGCCCTCTCCAGGCACGCACGAGCACATTCTAGACATCACTGCGGTCCGGGTCAAGCAGTATGACGTCCCAGAGCCGCATACCGGCCAAAACGGAGATTTCATGAGCAAATCCAGAGCGTAACGGGATCATCTAATCAGTGACCCATCAACCCTGGATTGTGATTCCAGCAACCGAGGCACCGGTTCGTTCGAAGCACTCCCCTTTGGGAGCAGCGGGTAGATCCCAAGTCAGACATATCGGCTCTTTCTCTCATAGTCCATGTCGACCTTTTCGCCAAACTCTCCGAACTCAACGAAATCGATGGACACGGGCTGCGAAGAGTAGCGCGCCAGGTGCGTGGCCACTCGCTCACAAGCTCCCTCGGGCGCATTCCACCCCCTCCTGAGCTGAAGACGCAGTCTGCCGCCCTCCACCCCTCCCTGCAGCTTGAAGTGCCCGGTCACCGCCTGGGCCACTTCGAAATCCTTGTAGATGGCTTCTTTCACCTCGTCTGGCGAAAGCCAGTGATCCTTCCCGATCTCCACTCGCTGCTTTCTTCCGCTGACCAGGGCGCACGGCAAGGGGAACTTGGGCAGGAGGGCCTCGCACCCGCAGCGCTGCAGAGCCAGGTGCAGAGAAGAGTAGCTCAAGAGCTGCCCCTCATCGCGTGTGTTGTAGCGCAGTAGGGGTATCTTCTGTTCCGAGCCCAGGATGGAGACGATAAGCTGCGGGAAGCCCTGCTGGTTGGCGATGGTCTCCACGAACGTCACCAGGGGGTTGTACTGCATGAGGACCGGAAAAGCCTCATTCGGTCGGCCGCCTAGCGCCGCACACAGCCGCTCATCCTCCTGAGCGCGCCTGCGGACGGACACCAGCTCAGGGGTCTCGGAGAAGAGACTGAGGCCCAGTTCCGAGAGCCCCATGCTCACAAGCATTGCGCCTCTGTCGGGCGCATCGAAATCCAGACCAAGGATCTGAGCGAAATAACTGCGCATGCTCTCTGCGATGAATTCGCCGCCGGTGACCACATGGATGAGCAGGTCACTCCACGGTGTGCCACGGTCGACGCCGTCCTCGAGCACCTTCTTCAGGAACAGACTCTCGCCGATGATTATGAACTGCTCAAAATCATCGGTGAGCTTCTCTATCAGCGCAAGAACCACGTCGGATCTGACGCTCGTGTCTGCCACGGGCACTGTGCACGTTCTGACCTTTACGCCCATCGGCAGACAGTTGATGATAAGGGTCTTGCGCCGGCGGACCTTGAAGGCCAAATCCAGGCTGAGCTCCAGTTGTCGAGCCGAAGTAACGAGTTCGCGCCAGGTCTCCACTCCATAGGAGAACACCCCAGAGTGGCCTGAGCTGCAATGAAAGGAGGCCACTTCCTCCAGAGTGCCCCCAACGCACAAGTCGCGCAGGCGATTCTGGACGAAGACTTTCTCCTTGTCGAGTACCGGAACCACCTCGGCGAAGTCCCTGGCTGAGCGGACCGAGAAAGGATCAACACCGCTCGCGCGCAGTAGTTCTCGGTAAGCGGGCACCAACTTCGCTGCTCGGTGGAAAACCTGAAGGAGTCGGCGCTCCCCTCTTGCTACGAGGTTGCCAGGGTCAGCCGCCTGGAGAGCTCCGGCTATTCGCCGGTGTCGCGCATCGATCAGCACAGACTGAATATCGCGCAACAAAGACATTCCATCGCCGCCATCCCTGCCCCAGGAATCTGCGGACGACCAAACTTGACCAGCGCTTATGCGACGGACGCGGCCCGAAAGTAGAAGTACATGGACGCCTATGACCAGGCGACATGTGCCAGAGCGCAACGCTGACCGGGCCGGAACATCGTGAGGTTCCGCCGGGCCGGGCGGGGGCACCTGGCCATCGCGCAACTCGCTGCCGCCTTGAGGCCCCAGATTATCACGGCACAGGGCGGGATGTGAAGAGGGTTCATTTCTGGTGGATAGGGAGAAGCGCACCACGGAGGAAGTCGCGCTGCGAAGCGGATCCAGGCAAGTAGAGGGCTAGATGACCCGTACGATGATGCCTCCGAAGCGCGTTTCTTCGCAGGTGTCGTCCGGGCACTCGGTCAAGAGAGTACGGGAAAGAAGCGGACCCCATGCGATCCGAAGGCATTCCCGTTCATCGTCGCTGCACCGTTCCAGCAGGCAGGCTTCTTCGATGAGGAGAGACCGAAGGGGCTCCGAGTCACGGAAAGCGCACAGCGCCGCAAGTTCCCACTCGCGGCATTTGTCGATGAACGGATTGTCCGCGAAGAAATCCCGGTGGAGAAAACCATCGTCTCCAAGCAGCTCGTCGGTTGCCTTGAAACGGCGCTCGATGGTCGCCAGGTCCATGGACATACCGACGACTTCGTCATTTGTCTCCTCGCAGTAGGTCCTGCAATCACCCCAGGGGTCGAACTGGATGACGTCCTGGAAGAACTTCGCGTGTTTCGGGCAGATCGAGATGAACCCGTAGGAGCATTTCCAGAGGAAGGCCTGTGCGAAGATGGGTTGGATGAGCTCATAGAAGACGCTGGTACGGCGGTACTCGGGTCTCACGGCCAGGTTACTCACTTCGCACAACGGTCGGTGGCCTGAGTTGGCCCGCAGCGCCCGGATCTCCTCGCGAAAGAGCTTCTCCGATGGAAGGCCCAGACCGGGGGCTTCCAGCACCAGACTCATTGTGCCCACGATCTCGCCCTGATCTTTCGCGATGAAAGTCGCCGTGTGCGGCAAAGCTTCGAAGACGCGGACGCGAAGGCCGGTGCGGTGCGGCAGGATGTACCCCTGTTCGACATAGACATCGTGGACGAGCCTGTAGGCCTCACGCAGATCCTCCGGAGTAATCGCCCGGCTGATATGCTCGGTGAAGGTCCTGCGCGCCAGGAGCCCGGCGTCCTTGAGCATTCGAATGCGACGCGTCATTCTGGCGGCGTTCGCCAGTGGGCGCACCAGGTCTACACCCTTAGATTCGCTCATCGCCAGCGTCGCCAAGTCCAAACATCCCTTTGAAGCTCATGTTTTACTCAAGAATGTCTTGATTATAAGCATAAGATCGCTCAGGATCAAGGAAATATCAAAGATTTGTCTTGTAGTACAGATAGAAATCACCGATACTGTCCGTTTGCTGGACACAGAGTGTGCGTGAGTGCCTGGATCGGGGTCTCTTGGTTGTGGTCACTTGTACAGGAGCCGAGGTGAGCAGTAAGTCCGTCACCTGGCATGCCGGCCAACTCGCGCCTGACCCTTCTACCGGGCGTCGTGACCCGGGTTCGGGAAGCAGGTTCGAGACGGATGCGGCTGGACTGTGGCACCGAGGACCTTGATGTTGGCAACAGCAGGCTTTGCAGACATCTTTAGTTGAAATCATCGCTCTGATGATTACAATAATGTGAATGTGGGGCGGGGACACGGGGACAGGGCACCCGTGTGTCCAGTCATCACCAAACACTAAGCGGCCCGTGCGGCACCACGATGTCGCCGGGGGAGGTGGCCGATCGGCAAGATACCCGTCTCGTCTCCTTCAGTGGTTGCTGTGCAAGTTGATAGGAAAGGAGAAACGTGATGAGGTCTATCGTGGTGTTGTTGGCCGTAGTCGCGCTATGTGCCATCGGCCCGCCCTCATGGGCGTACTACAACCCCTTTGAGGGTTACGGTGGCCAGAATGTGACGTTGAAGCTGTATAACTTCGATGCCGGGACCCTGTACTTCGGCCTCAACCCGGGGACCACGTACAACCAGGCGGCATTGGATGCGCTCCCGATATGGAACGGCAGCGGGAGCCCTCCGGCCGGACCCTATAAGGTGCTGCCCACCGGGTCGCCGATCCCGACTTCCGGTACGGCTTCGCTCGAGGACAGTTGGGGTATCGTCAAGCTCAGTGACATAACGCTGACAGACACCAACCAACAAATCTGGAACGCCGCCACGAGTGGCTGGGAGATTACCGGTATCTTCTACCACGAGAAAGACGCCGAGGTAACGGTCGACGCGAATAGCGGCCAGACCAATGTCTACGGCAAGAGCCTGTACGCCGTGTTCTTCGCAGAGCCGATCTCTGGCACCTTTAATGATTGGACCACCACTCCGAATGATCGTGCGTTCGAGAAGGGTGCACAGCTCGGCGCGGCCAATCGCGGCACCGACGGAAGCGGCAACCCGCTGCCGGAAATGCAGGGCGCCACGGAATCGAAGGACTCCACCAGTTACAAGAAGGGTGTAGGAACTTCGCCGGTGCCCCTGTGGACTTTCCGGTCCGTTCTGGGAGACCCGGGGGCCAAGTCCTCGTTCACAGGAACCCAGTTCGAGTACTTCAGCCGGTATACCACCGATAGTAGTGGGAAGATCATCACTGGCAGCGGTGGGGCCCTGGCAAGTACGTGGGTGGACCCATACTGGGGAGAGGGTGTAGGAAACGGCCAGTGGTCCATGCACCAGTTGAGCACACCCGGGACCCCTCACAACGTGAAGCTGTCGTTCACCATGAACAGCACCGGCTATCCGTGGGATGTTCGCAGCAACGACCCCATCGAGGGAAAGGTGTCGCCGGAACTGTCTTCGGCGAGCCTCATGCTTGTGGGCCTCGTGCCCATCGGCATCGTCGGGTGGCGCCGCAGGAAGAAGTAAGCCGTCACCTGGCAACGAACCGACGCATGGTCAAGACCGCCGCCCCTGGTTCGGGCGGCGGTCTTCTTTGTGCCGGCGTGTCGCGCGCGTCCAAACGATTCTCCGGTCAGGGCGTCGACGAAAACCTGCGGGCCTCGCACAGCCGCCTATGGTGCCGCGTGGTTCATGTGCGCCTGGACCAGGTACATCTCCGTAATAGTGATCGCGCCATTGCAGTTCAGGTCGAAGCGGCAGGTGTCTGCTGTAACCGGTTGATTCAGCATGCCCTGCATCTGATACATATCGGTGATGGTTACGCGTGCGCTCCCATTGGTGTCGCCGACGCAGCATTTCAGGATGCGATCGCGGTCTCCGGAGAGTGCCAGCCCCGACTCTCGGCCCACCACCGTGTCGGCCAGGGCGATTGTGTAGGTGTCGTCATCCGGCAGGGCAGGCGCGAACTCGATCCACAGGGCGTCATCATCGCCACTCAGCGTGAGCGCGGAAACACTGCTGGAGAGGTCGCCGCTCTTGAAGCCGAAGACCGAGATGTCGGAAGGCAATACCTTGGCAACGGGCGCGCTGAAATCCACCCGTAGTACCGCCAGCCGGCATGTGCGTGGCTCAACATAGCCGTCGGTGCAGGGAGTCAGTATCTGTCCCACGCCGCCACCGTGCGTTGCCCCGACAGACCACCCCACAATCGTTGGAGGATCGCCCGTGACGGCAAAGGCGTCCTTGAGCTTCCCATACTGGCCGTCCTCATTCGTGACCACCACGGTCCAGTCCCCTGGAGCCGCCCGGGACAGGTCGAAGGTGCAACGGATCTGCCCGGGGCCATCGACGACCGTGCCTGTCGCGGTGATGTCCGCCTGGTCCGCCCGGGTGAGTCCGGCACTTGCCCCGGTGCGGAACCCCGCTCCCGTGATCGTAACCTGAACGGGACCGATATTGGCCCCACTGTCGGGCGAGACGGCATCCACGGAGGGTGCTGCGGGCCCGGTCCAGGTACTGATCGCTCCGATATCCGGTGGTGCCCCGATGCGTCTTGGCTTCCCGGAGAGATCCTCGGTGAGGAACTCGGCCCAGACGCCTGCCGCGATAGCCGGGCTCTGTTCGCCCGGGGTCAGATCGCCGTCGGCTGCATTCACGAAGTGCGGGTCCGCGAGTACGGTGTGCGGCCCGATTGCCAGGTCTCCCGCCTCAAGGTCATCGATGGTATAGTCGTGCATCTCGTCCCCGATGAAGAAGCGCCACATGGGCTGCCCGGGAGGAGCCCAGTAGAGATTGTAGTCGTCGTCGAACAGGGCCGTTGTGTACTGTTTGTTCATGTTGAAGGCGACGATGGTGTTCCGGACGATGACGGTGCTGTTGTCGGGGGCTTGCGGGCGGAGACCGGTTTCATTATAGGCGACCGTACAGTTCCACAGTTCAGTCCGGTCGCCCATGAGTTTCAGTCCGGTGCCGGCGTTGTTGCGAGCCATGCAGTTGACCAGACGAATACCCTCTCCCCACAGCTTGAAGCCGCCCATGTTTCCATGGGACAGGCAGCGCTCGACCAGGGCCCTGTTGGGCTTGATGTCGAATCCCTGGTCTCCATGCCCCGAGGCGGTACATCGCCGGACGATGGTGTCCCCACAGAGTTCCTCCACCAGCACGCCATCCGTATTGGGGTCCGTGGGGTTCGTGTTATCGACACAGAGGCAGTCTTCTACCAGCACACCGTTGACGCCTGAGACGCCCTCCACCCCAAACCAGATGCCGTTCCTGTTGCCATGGACGTAGGTATCGCGCACTGTCCAGTTGCTACCGGAATAGCAGTGGATGGCTGAGTTTGTGCAACCGGTGATCTCGCAGTTTTCGATGTAGAAGTCGTCAGCCGTGGTCTGGCAACCGATGCCGATCTTCTGGTTCTGGATCTTCAGCCCTATGAGCCTGCAGCCCTGGTATTTCGCCGGGTTGGGGTCATTGACCCCGATGCCAAACCAGTTGTGGCCGGTGCCGTCGATGATGGCCTCGCGGGGCACAGCGGCCTGAATAGTGATGGGTGTGGGGTGTATGCCGGTGTTGATGTTCCCTTCGTAGTAGGTGCCAGGCTGAACAATCAGGACGTCTCCATCCTGCAGCCTGCTGACACTGGTTCGGATGGTCCGCCAGGGAGCCTCAAGAGTGCCCGGTGCGGTGTCGTTGCCCTGGACGCTCACATAGTAGGTCCCGGCAGACGCGGAGACAGGAATGAATAGAGGGCACAGTGAGACCGCGGCGAGGACCGCGAGGTACGTGACGCCTGCAGACGGTTCGACTCGTCTGCGCTTCGGGATCGACGAGGGCTGGGCAGCGCGCTGTTCAGCTACGATCGCCATTCCGGGGCCTCCTGAATATCGGCCGGGTGCGCGATGTGGTCGCCTCCTCGCTTCATAAGCGGGAGCTCTCGCACCTCGCAATCATGTATGCACCCGCCGGTCTGAGGGTGGCCGCGCTGCCCCGTACCCGGTCTGCTTCGCCGAATATCGCCCAAGTCCTCCTGACGAACTCACCGCATAGAACGGTCATTTCGACAGCCTAAACGCCGCATCGTCAATCAGACTGGGCCAAGCGCCGGAGTGCGCGGGACATGGCGAACGGTCTCGGTGAGGCCTTGAGCGTGGGTGAAAATGCGGAAGAAGTCGTCGTTCCGCTGATCGTGAGGCGCGACCGCATTCAGTTTCCCGCATCCTGACCCGCAGGCCGCCCTGCATGGTGGTCAGCCGGATCATGCCCGGTTCGGCCTCGAAGGCACACGGGCATGTGACCCAGCCTTTCGCCGAGTCGCGGGCGAGAACCACCGGTGCGGACCAACTCTCACATTCAACTTCCGAGAAGGTCACGCTCAGCTCGGCGCACCCGGGTGCTTTGCCGCATCCTGGCCGTTCTCCCGGCTCTTGCCCCGGAGGATCAGGTTGTCCCTGATGATGTAGTGCTGGTCATACCAGTCCCGGTTGTCGTGGTCGAAGGGCACGTCAACGTCCAGTATGTTGTTCGTGAAGATCAACTCGCGGAAGCCGAAACTTCGCAGGCCGATCGACTCCTTCGGCGCGTCCTGTGCAGCGGGATCAGCCGGGTCGGCGGCGACATAGTTCCCCGTCACAATCCAGCGGTGCGAGCGCCACAACTCAATGGCGATGCCGCAGTTCTGCAGGATATTGGCCTGGAACGTGCCTTTGGGAAACTCCATGAACCAGGCGCCGCGCTCACAGTCGCGGAAGGTGTTGCCGACGACTGTCATGTGGTGGAGCTCATTCCCCGACAGCCCACTGATGCCGTACCGGCATCGGCGGAAGTTGTTGCCGCTCACGGTCATGTACTTGCTGCCCTTGAGCACATGCACTCCACCGGTCCAGTTACCTGTGGTACAACCTATCCCGCAGTCCTCGAAGTTGTTGCCCACGATGGTGATGCTGTCGCTGTCGTCCTCGATGTGGACCCCCTGAACCGCACACTTGTAGAAGGTGTTGCCCACAATCTGTACGTTCTGCCCGGCAGCGATCCCAACTCCGAAACCCGATGTGCCGGAGTTGGGGTTGCCGCCGGTATTCTCGAACAGGCAGCCGGAGATAACGATGTTGCGCACAACCTTCCCATTCTCGCTGTTGGGGAAGTTCAGCTCGATCGCATCCGCGCGGTTGTCCTTGAAATGGCAGTTCACGACGCGCACATTGTCGCCTGAGCAGTTGGCGTCCAGCAACAGGCCGTAGCCCCCTTTGTAGAAGTCGCAACCGTCGATGAGAATGTCGTGGATGTCTGGGACGTTGCTGTCCAGGAGGATGGTGCCTTCGGTCATCGTGACATTGCGCACGGCGACCTTCCTTGCGCCGCCGCCGATGCCCACCGGAACGCAGCGTGGCCCTTCGCCAATCAGGGCAATGTCGCGAAGGACCGCATTGCTGCCGAGGGTCACGCCGAAGAGATACCCCTGGTTCGACTCGGGGTTCACCGCGCGGATCGTCGCGCCCGGACCGGTGAGCGTGGCGTTGGTGAGGTTCAGGCCCCTGCCAATCACGTACTCGCCGGGCTGGAGCGTGACCACCGCGCCGGTCTTCGCGGCTTCGGTCAGGGCCTGGCTGAGACGCTCGAAGGTCTCATCGGGTGAGGCGCCGGGGGTCAGATCGGCGGAGGCGGGCAGGCTTGCGAAAAGCGCGAGTGTCACGAGGGCGAGACAGATCCGGTGCATCAGGCGATCTCCTTCCAAGGGCTTCCCAATAACCGCAGACGCTAACTTCGCCTTTCGCGCGCCGGTTCCCTTTCCTGCTCTGGGGAGCCGAAACGACAAGCCCCAGGTCAGCGCCTCACAATGACCATATTTACAGACACCAGGGTAGCTGATAGTATAAAACCGTCCGTGGTAGTCGGTCGGCACCGACTGCAATGGCACCTTCAGGCGTCGCGGTCGGGCCGAACTGCGAGGTGATCGCAGATGAGGAACCGCGGTTTCACCCTGATTGAGCTGCTGGTCGTGATCGCCATAATCGCGATCCTGGCAGCGATCCTGTTCCCCGTGTTCGCCAGAGCCCGCGAGAAAGCCCGGCAGTCGAGCTGTCTCAGCAATCTCAAACAAATCGGCCTCGGGACCCTCATGTACGTCCAGGACAACGACGAACGGTTTCAACCCCCTACGAACTGCAATACCATCAGCGGCTGTTTCATGGCCGGCGAGTTCTGCGGCAGCGGTGGTCCTCAGCCCATCCAGCCCTATATCAAGAACCGACAGCTCTGGGAATGCCCCAGTTGCGATGACTGCCGCAGGTTCTCCTATGGATGGAACCGCTCTCTCGACGGCTGGGGCAGCGGCGGCAAACTGAGCGTCTGCAAGCAACCGTCCTCGACGGTCATGTATGCAGATCACCGCACCAACGTAACCCTGCGCTGGTGTGGCGGCTGGCTAGCCAGCAACGAAGGATGCTGCAGCGGACAGGCAAATGACCCTGTCTACCCTCACTGGATGAACCCGTGCCACAACGGCGGCTCTAACATCGTCATGGTGGACGGGCACGTCAAGTGGTTCAAGACCGGACGCGAGGGTCAGTTCTCGGTGCAGGACAATCTGACCAATCCGGCTCACTGGGACCCGACTTTGTAAGCTCAAGCCATCGACGCAGGACGAGACCTTTCGCAGGCTACTTCCCGGCTTGCTCCGAAGGGCGAAGTTCATGCCCTGAGCGCCACGAGAACCAGCGGCAATCCGGCCTTGGGTCGGCATCAGCTAACAGGCGATGCCGACCCGAGTTGGTTCTGAGCACGCCGGCTTGCCCTCTCTCCATGAAGCGCGGCCGGATCCGGCAGGTCCCCTCAAGAAATGCCGCTCGCCGTTTGCGGATCGCCCCGGATGCGCGCGAGCAGATTGAAGAAGCGCTGCCCTCGGCCATGTAACCCACGGGTTACCTGGGGTTCATTGCCGGACGGCAATTGGCGGCGACGGCATCAGCAAACTCGTGGGCCAAACATGCTTGAGAGCCGCCACGGCCACCCGACGCAACCAACAGGCTGTCCGTGCCGGTACGGGCGGCCTCAGATCCGAGCCGCAAGGAACGTGCACATTGGCTACCTTGAGGGGAACGGCGTTCCACCCTGGGACCTGCAGGACGCACGGTCGTGTACCTATCCGAATTGCAGCCAGCCGAAGTCCGTCGCCGGGTTCAGGTCGCCCCAGACGAGCCGGCCTTTGACCGGCTCGCGCAAGGCCCAGGAGCACGCCGCCACACCGGGAGCACTGTCGATCGGCAACTGCCGGATGACGTTGACGCGCAACGGCTTTGGTCTGCGGGCAGCCTTTGCCCCCAGCACCTCCCACGGCAATGTGACCGTGGCGGTCCAGCCGTCGGAGCAGGCCTGCGTTTCCACTTCCCAGCCCTCGTGCTCGCGCGGGATGTACCCGTCATCCTGCTGGCAGCGCGCCGCACCGTCGGCGCTGATTGAAAAGATCCGTCGGGGTTGAGTGCGCGCCGGCTCGATGTAGATCTGCACAGAGTTGCCCGCTCCCTTGCAGGCAATGCGAAAGCGTATGCCTTCCGCGGTCAACAGGGCTTGCCAGGTGGTGGTTCGCCCGGCCTTTTCCTCCTCGTCGACCGTCAGATGATCGTTGGGGTCATAGCCGCACTTGCGCCAGCGTTCGGCGTTGTAGACGTGGCGCAACCAGTGGGTGCACGCGGCCAGCGGAGCCGCGTTCCAGTCGACTTCGGTCGGAGCCGTGTCCACTTTCCCCGCGCGGTAAGCCGGTCCTGTCGGGGCCATCCCTGTGTAATCAGGCCAGAGCTGACCGGGCGCCTTGGCCTGTGCTTCGACCCGCGGGAACTCCTCCGCCAGCAGTTCACGCAACTGCTCAATCCGCCACCGCAGCAACGCCGGATGGTACTTGTAGCCTTCCGCTTCGGAATGGAAGCCGAGGCGCGAATCCGCTTCGGCCAGTGGCAAGAGCTCCTGGCTCACCTTGATCTCCGACTGCACCAGCACCTTCATCTCTGCCAGCAGCTTCGCCTTCGCATCCGGGGACTTCGCATCAGCCAGCCGTTCACGAAGCTGGTAGAAGCGCAGAAGCTGATAGCCGCTGCGGAACTGGAGGCCAAGGGCCGTGGCCAGGCCGATGTCCCGCAGGCGCTCGGGTTGGTCGGCGAACTTCCGCTTGAGTGGCGCCAGGAGCGCCAGCCCGCGATCCCAGTACTCTGTCATGCGGCGGCAGAGGGTCACAATTTCGTTCAGTGTGAAACCGTTGGTGACGCAGTCCGCCACGTAATCCCCGCTGGGCGCATACCCGATCTGCCACGTGGGTGCCAGGGGCAGCCGCCGGGGTTCCAGGTACATGGGCCAGGCCGGGCCGTCGTGCATCGGCCCGAAATACCCGAAGATGTGGGAGGTCGGGTAGTTCGAGTACCCCCGCGCGAACCAGCGCCAGGCTTCGGCAACCGTCTCTGCGTGATCGCCCCAGTCGCGCTTCGCCAGAGCCAGGAGGAACTGGCCTTCGGAGCGCGGGAAGGGTTCGAAAGACAGTTCGCCGGCCGCGCGGGTCATGAGAGATGGATACGTGCCGAAGTACCACGAGTGCATGGCGCTGCTCACGCCGAGTTCGCGCATGGCCCGATACTTCCGGTGCAGCAGACCAGGCACGGGGACTACCTGGGTGGTCGCGACCTCATGCGAACAGCCCACCTGCAGCTTGGCCGAAGTGCGCGTGCCATTGTCCCGGGCCGCCTCGGCAGCGCGCCGGAATACCTCGCTCGGGCCCACGTAAGAGAGCCAGTAGTCCCAGGTTGGCCGCGACTTCCCCAGTTGCTGGTTCGCGCCGCCGGTCTCGAAGTTGTGCTGCAGGATAACCCCCGGCGGGATGTGCCCGGCGGCTTCCACGGTCTTCTCCGCACCCCAGCCGATGAACTGTCCGTAAGGCCAGGCCACCAGCTCGGCCTCGGGTCTTGCCTGGTCCATCCCGCGGCGCATGGCGGACAGAGTGTCAGCCAGTACCTCCCAGGGCCGCCGCTTGCTGCAGCGCGGGCAGGTGTTGGGAGTGGGCCACGAGCCGCCATCGGGTATGCCGGCGGAGTAACAGTGGGTTTGCCTCTCCCCCACCGGAATCACGATCATCCCGCCCAGATCCGGCACCTCCTCAAACAGCGTCCGGACCGCCTCCTCCACATACGCGCGCCCCGTTTCCGTGCTGGTGCAGAAGGCGCGGTTGTGGCCCAGGAGTTCCGCGTGCGCCTCCGCCGCGGCCTGGACTTCCGGCGCATTGCGGGTGAACCCGGCGGGCTCGATGCAGAAGGGGTAGATACGGATGCCGTAGCGCGCACACTTGGCCACGGTTCTGCGAAGCTTGTCCAGACGAGGACCGGCGTTCCGGCCATACTCCGGGATGATCCGCGATGGGATCAGTTCGTACCAGTTGACCGTGAGCCACAGGACATTGACGCCCTCGTGCGCCAGCCGGTTGAGGTACTCATCGGGGTAATAGTCCACGGTGTCGGTGAGCTCATCGCGCAGCTTCGGCGGACGGTTGATCGGTCCGTAGAAGCAGCGCGAAATGCGGGTCCGTACCCACGGCTTGCGGGTAATTCTGCCCAGCGGCAGGAAAGGCCCGCCTCGGCGCAGCATTTCGTCTTCGATGAAGATCAGGCCGCGACGGATGCCCTCGGTATCGCCCGCGGACAGTTGGCACAGATCCCGGGTAACCGTAACCGTGTACTGCTCCCGAACTTCGGTGGGTGCGTAAAGCAGTACGAGGCGTTTCGCGTTGCCGGATGACGGCGCGAGACCGACGGACTCCTGGAAAACGCCGAAATCCGCGTATGCTGTCGCCAGCAGGCATTGCGGGTCAGGGAAGCTCACATCCAGGACGAAACCGCCGGGGAAGTGGGCTTCGTCCACGGCTGCCTTGCGCCGGGTCCACTTCACGGGCGCATGGACCGACGCCGTGCGCAGTTCATCAACGAACTGCCAGGTGCTTTCGTCAGGCTGGGGCGGAAGAGTCGATGCCATCGGACGGACCTCGCCTGCAGGACATTGTGAACTGCATCGCAACTTCGCTCCGGTTGCCGGGCGGCCCTTCGAGCCATCACTGCTCGACACCGTGCCGTCCGAACCCGGAGCTTTTCAATCACCGATTCGCGCTGCAAGACCCACGCTACCGAATCCTGATGAGCGCGCCCTGCCCGGCGACGAGCCAGACGGCGTTGCCTTCCTCCATCCCCAGTTCCGACCTGTCCTCGGCGGAAATGACCGTGCCCTGCTGGTAGCCCTCCTGCAGTTCCAGCGTGACCTTCGCGGATTTCTGGAGACTCAGGTTCACCACCATGGCCCAACGCGCTCCGTCCTGTGACGCGAACTCTCCCAGCATCATGGGCACGTCCGTCTTGAGGTCCCGGATCACCTCGCCGGGCAGCACCGGAGCGGACTCGACAGGTGCGGGGTTCGTGAAGTACACACCCGTCGATCGCAGCCGGTTCATGATCGGCCCCAGGGTTTTCACCTGCCGATTCACCATCTGCAGATACTGCCAGGTCATGGTGCGGTTGCCCTGCTTGTCGATGGGCGCGTAGCCGTAACCACGGGAGTTGTATGTGTACCAGGTAACCCCTCGCCCCCCGGCGGCAAGGGTGGTGTAGGCCTGCATGGCGAGGTTAGCGGGCGAGGGGATAGTGGTGTGGGCGCGGATCTGGTTGGAAGACACGATGTTCCAAAAGGGCAGCCCGTACTTCTGCGCAACCGCGCGGACTTCCAGCAGATCGATGAAATAACGCGAAGCGCGCCCGGGGTTCTCCAGGTCCATCGAGTACTGGACCATGTAATCGTCGTAGCTGATGATCTGGGGCTTGACCTCGGTGACGAAGCGCTCCAGGTATTCATTGAAACTCTGGGTCTCGAGTTGCGACATGTCCGGCGCGCCGATGGTGGCGTACCCCGGAAACAGGTTGATGTACGCAAGCTTTCCCGGCGCGTATTTCCTCACCGCCGCCACGCCCGCAGCGAGTTTCGGGAAGAGCCCGGCGCCCGGCTCATCCAGCAGGTAGTAGCCGAGAATTGCCTCACTGTCGCCCGCATCCTCGACCACCTGCTTGAAGAACGCGTCGATCTCCTCATTGGACAGCTTCTTCCACTCGTCCCGCTTCAGCGGGCCACGGTCCGCCGTGCCGAAGACGAGGGCCTTCAGACCCAGCGCCTCGCAGGCGGGCAGATCGGCGGGCTTCACGAATCCGGCCATGGTGAAATTGCACTCAGCGATGCCCTCGAGCGCGTCGGCAGGTCCGGTCTCGTCGTTCCAGCCGCGCAGCGGGTCCCAGGGCAGGATTGGGAAAAAGTCGTCGGGTGTCTGAAGGGGCTCAAGCTCGGTCATGACGGCAACAGTCCTTTCCGCAGTATCATCAGCGACCTGTGCGAAGGCCGCCGAAACCAGAGCACTCATCGACAGGAGCGATATCCACCACTTGGCTGGTACGCGTTTCATCGCATCCGTCTCCTTCCGGAAGCAGCGCGTCTTCGCGCCAGGCTCATCCCATTATCTGCTGCCAGTGACTTTCTCCCGGAACGAGCGAACCCCTTCCCTTTGCACTGCCGGCACCAGGGGCAACCCGTCGCCACGGGCAATCCGCGCGGCGCGTTTCTGTGCCACTCCCACCCAGGTGCGGTACAGAAGGCGCCCCTTGCAGCCGGGGTCGACTTCCTGGCCATAGCCGGACCGGGTCTCGTTTTGGTAGTCGAGTTGTGGGTCGCCAGTTGCCGCAGGAGCACTCCAGATGTGCGGCATACCGGCTGGCGCCGGTAAGCAGCGACTTGTCCTTCATCCCACCCTTGAGATACGCGTAGAAGTCATTTCCAGGGCAGCTCTCGCCAACCACCGGGCGCTGTTTGGGGCAACGGACGAAGGCCCGGGGCACGCAATGTGACACAGGATCGCGGATCCGCTCGTCACCCCAGCCCGGCCAATGATCCACTTCCTTGCCGATGCGGTTGCGCTGTTTCCGCGCCACTCGTGGCGCTCCAGGTTCTGCCTCATGCACTCGATGCGTTCGGGGGTGTAGTAGTTCGGGGCCGTCTTGCCATACACGGTGGACATCAGGGACAGACCTCCGCGACACAGCAGAAGTAGACGGGGCATCCGCAAGGCGATGGTTCCTCTCAAATGCGCCCGTCACCCGGGCGCGCCAGGACGGGGTAGCCGAACATTATTCCGCATCTCACTCAGGTCGGCCTTTTGCCGGACCAGAGCACGGCAGGTCTGTGCAGTGACATCGGGGAACATTTCGGGCGTCGCGCCGAGCGGAAGATGCGAGACGGATCGCGTTCTTTCGGCCACGTCCGGAGGTCAGACGATGATTGAGGCCCTCACCAGCATTCCCTTTGAGCTCGATCTCGCGTCCCTGCTCAAACGCGTTCATGCCGAGCCCGACACCGAAGACGCGCGGACCATCGAGCAGCTTGCCGACACGGCGCGGCAAGTCTCAAGGCCCAAGGTGCTGATCCGGGAGGCGTTTCTCGAGGAGCGAGGAGAGAACACCGTCCGCATCGATGGGATCACCTTCACCAGCCCCATGCTCCGGGCGAACCTGGACAAGGTGGAGCGGGTCTTCCCCTTCATCGCCACCTGCGGGCATGAGATGGACGAGGTGCGCTTGCCGAAAGACGAGTTCATGGCTGAGTTCTGGTGGGACACCATCAAGGCGGTGGCTCTCGGATGTGCGACTGCTTACATGAACGACTATCTGCGCACCCGGTTTCTGCTCACGAAGAGCTCCAGCATGCTGCCGGGCTCGGCGGATGTGGACGTCTGGCCCATCGAGCAGCAGGAGCAACTCTTCGCGCTCTTCGGCGACGTGAAGAGCCTGATCGGGGTTGAGCTAACGCCATCTTTCCTCATGTTGCCGAACAAGAGCATTTCGGGCATCCATTTCGCCACCGAGACCGACTTCCGCACCTGCCAGGTCTGCCGGCGCGAGAATTGCCCGTCCCGGCACGCCGAGTTCGACGAGGAGCTCTGGCGTTCGGTGCACCAGCAGGCCCCACCAGGCGAGTAGCCTGGGCCCTTTCCCAGAATCACCTCAATACTAACCACGGGATCGCAGGAGCCAAACAATGAGCAAGTATGATGTCGCCGCTTTCATCTGGCCTTCCTATCATCCGGAGCCTCGCGCCAGAGTCTTCTGGCCCATGGGCATCGGCGAGTGGGAGACCGTGATGAAGAACGCCCCGAAGTTCGAAGGGCACGCCCAGCCGCGCTATCCGCTCTGGGGGTATGTGAACGAAGCCGACCCGTACGTCATGGAGATGCAGATCGAAGCCGCCACCGACCACGGCATCAACGTCTTCATCTACGATTGGTACTGGTATGACGGTATGCCCTACCTCGAAGGGTGTCTGAACGACGGGTTCCTGGGGGCCAAGAACAATCACAAGATGAAGTTCTACCTGATGTGGGCAAACCACGACGTCAATCTCGCCTGGGACAGGCGCAATGCCGACGACGCCTTCTCAGGGCGCAACCGTTCGGTCATCTGGCGCGGGGGGCTGGACCGGGCGGAGTTCGAAATTGTCTGTCACCGGGTCATTGAACGGTACTTCAGCCACCCGTCCTACTACCGCATCGACGGCAAGCCCGTCTTCATGCTCTACGAACTGGCTACCTTCATCAACGGGCTGGGCAGTGTGGAGGCGGCACATGAGGCGCTCCAGTGGTTCCGGGCCGAAGTCGTGCGGGCCGGACACCCGGGCCTGGAACTACAGCTTACCCTCCGCCGGGATTCCGCCCAGAGCCTTTCGGGCATACCCGGCGACAATGTGGGCACGCAACGGGAGCTCGTGGAGCGACTGGCTTTCGACTCCATGACCCACTACCAGTTCTGCCACTTTGTGGACGTGAACCGGGACTACAACGCCATCATGCAGGACGTCATCGCCGAATGGAACGCCCTGGACGCGGCCTACTCTGCGCCATACTATCCCCATGTCTCGGTGGGTTGGGACAGCAGCCCGCGCGCTCTGAGCTTCCGGGGAGCCATCACCACCAATAATACGCCGGCGAACTTCGAGCAGGCCTTGATCAAGGCGCGAGACTACGTGGACGCTCACCCGGACCAGGCCCCGCTGATTACCATAAACAGCTGGAATGAATGGACGGAGACGAGCTACCTGCAGCCCTGCACCATGTTCGGCTACGGTTACCTGGAGGCGGTCAAGCGCGTGTTCGGATCGGCTTGAGTGGGTTCTCCAGAAGGCCGCGGCATCCCCTCATGTACCGCCTGGTGGTCTGTTCGCCGGCCCGGGCGAAATGCGCTGTTAGGCGCAAAGACCATTTCCGACTGACGTTACCGGGGAGGTGCTCGAGTGAACCCACCTACGGCTTTGCACGTGATTGCCCTGGTCTGCATCAGCGGCGTCACCGCGTCCGGCGCACCCGGACTCTTGGTCTGCCACTTCGATACCCCCGACTTGCGCGCCGCCGTCAACGATTTCGGCGCAATTGAGCCGACGGTCTCCGGCTTCGCGTACTGGCCGGAGCCGGGATGCCCCGCTGACCCGACCCCGGGCGCCCTTGAAGCGGGCATTGCTGCACCCGGGGGCAGCTTCACGTTGCCCATCGGCCGGGAGACATCGTTGAGCCAGGGCACGCTGGAGATGTGGGTGAAACTGGACTGGGACTTCGGGGAGCGGGCAATCCGCAACTTCGTGACCATTCCCCTGGCCGGCGGGCACTGGAACTCGATCGGTGCCTGCCACCACGGCCTCATCGGTCCGAAATCCGAGGTCTTCGAGTCCAACATCATGGACGGACTGGACCACCCCCTCGCTGTGGAGGCCGGGCCCGACGGCCTAAATTGGCGCAAGGGCGAATGGCACCACCTGGCAATCTGCTGGACGGAACACAGCCAGCGTCTCTTCGGCGATGGCAAGCTCCTGAGCGCCGCGGACTACCGCGATCCGCTGCAGATCACACCCCCGACGGGGAAGCTGTACATCGGATGCGGAAGCACTGGCATGGGCGAGGCGCTCAGGGGTCTCGTGGACGAGCTGCGATTGTGCACTCTTCCGCTGTACGCCGGAATGGAGAGCATCCCCGTACCTGACCGCAGGCTCCCTGACAACCTTCCGCCGGGCCTCGCCCTCACAGCGGACGGTGCCACGGCATACGCGGACAGCACTGCGGCTGACGTTTGCACTGAGACCGACGTGCCGGCCCTCCACAACGGGGCTTACGGGGACGAGACCCGAATTGGCCTCTTCCCTGAAACTGGTGACGTGACCATCACCCTCGCCGAGTCCTGCGAGGTGGCCGGCCTGGTCTGGAGCCGGGACGGCAGAGCTTTCGCAGGTCCGGACGGACAGGGCTGGGCCAGGGCGGACAGCCTGCCCCGCGACTTCGTAGTGGAGGCGTCCCGCGATGGCGAGACGTGGACCGAGCTGGCCCGGCGCGAGCGCTTCAAGATCGATCCCCGTGAGTTGGCGAAGATGACTGCTGCGCGCTTCACAGTGAGCTTCGAGCCGGTGTCAGCGCAACAGGTCCGGATGCGGATCATCGGCGACACCACTGCGAAGATCGGGCAGTGGCCGCTGCTGGACGAAGTGCAGGTGCTCGCGGCGGATGGAACGCCGGCAAGGATCGCGCAGGTCACCACGGAGCGGACCCGCTTTCAGCGCTCCTTCCCCCCGGGTAAGGCCATCGACGGGCGCGTGGGTGAGCAGAGCCTCTGGAAATCCGCAACCCCCGGGCAGGGCGAGTTGACGGTCGTGCTGGCGGAGCCAAAGATGATTGGGAGCGTCTCCTGGAGCCGCAGCCGCGAGGGCCTTGGGCGCGAGGGCACCCCTGCAGATGTAATCATCGAGGTGTCCAGCGACGGGCTGGGCTGGGAACAGGCCGCGAGCAGGTACGGTATCAGTGAGCCCACCACCTGTTCGGTCAGCTTCGCGCCTCGGCAGGTGAAGTCGGTCCGCCTGCGCATCCTGCGGACCACGGACGGTGCGCCGCCGGCAATCGATGAAGTGACTTTCCCCGCAGGGGGTGATGCGCAGTGAGGTTCGCAGCGGCATTGGCAGCGGCGGCTCTTGCGACCCTCAGTCTCGCCCAGGGAGACCTGTGGCTACGCGGCCCGGACACGGCGTTCCGTATCTCCGGGCACCACGGGAACCTGGTCGCCGGACTGCGGAACGAGACGCCGATCATCGGCGCCTCCAATGACGTTTACTGGTGGGTGACCGACGACGGGAAGACCTTGCTGGATGAGTCCAACGATCTGGTCATTCACTGCGAGGCGTCCGCCGAAAGAGTCCAACTCGTATGCCGGGTGCCTCATACCGGCCTGACAATCCGCAAGGAGTACTGGCTCGTCGCCGGCGGCAGAGCACTGGCCAAACGCGTCACAGTCCCGGTTCTCCAACAGCGCGGGATGTTCCGGGTCCGTTCCTCAGTGACCCTCGTTGAAAGCTTCCGGCAGGGCTCCTGGTACTACTGCCAGCGCCAGTCCTGGAGTGCAACGCCCGACCGCAACCTCTTCGGGGTGCGCAGGGCCGCCGATATCACCGAACCTATCGTGTCCGGCGCGGGTTGGGATCCGCGACTTGTGGTGGCTTTCAACGCCACGCAGGCGGTCGGTCACTACCGGCTGGCGGTTCGGGGCCAGTACGTCCCGCCATCGTCGGTGATGGGTGCCTGGGCCACGGCATTCGAGGAGGCCCTGCGTTACACCCCGACCGGCTGGGATTTCGAGCTGCTCCACACCCTGGACGGTGAGCCGTCGCCCGTGGATGCCACAGCCGTCTACCATTTCTGCGACGGCGACCTGCGTGACCTGTGGCGCGAGTACCGCGAACTACCGGAGTTCCGGCAGACCATGGACTACCTGGGACCGGAATGGGTGAACCGCGTGGCGTTGGGGAGTTTCTGGCATCCCGATCCTCTTCAGCTCGAGCGTCAGGCGCAGGACGCTCATCGGCTGGCGGAACGCCTGGGCGAGGGCACGCTGCCCCTGGGGGTGTTCGCCTGGTCCCTCGATGGGGACTACGAGACCGACGCGCCTTTCCTGAACGAAATCGGCACCCTGATCATGACCCCCGAATACTTCGGCCGGAGTATCGACACGATCCAGGCTGACCCGCGGGTGAAAGTGGGAACCTACTTCCAGGGGGGCCTGATTGACAGCGATTCCGGGGCATTCCGAGAGCACCCCGAGTGGGCCATGCAGACCCGGGAGGGGAAGCCTTTCTTCAGCGGTTTCCGCGACAACCCCTTGGGCGAGATGTACTTCTTCAACGTCCTGTCGCCCTTTGCCGACCATTTCCTGCGGCGCGTTCAGGCCGTCTGCAAGCGCTATCATCCGGGGTGGATCTACCTGGACGGGGGCGCCATGTTCGAGAGCACCGATTGGCGGCTGCGGCGACCAATCCTGCCCGACGACTGGATGCGGTTCCATCGCCGACTGCGCGAGACCATCCGGTCGACCGACCCCGACTGCGCCCTGTTGATGAATGCCCAGAATATGCCCTTCGCCGACCTGTACTGGCTGGAGTGCGGCTACTTCAGCCCGAGCGCGGCGTGGCGGGACACCGTGGAGTTCTGCTACGACAGCGAGATCCACCACGAACCTGCGCGGGCCATGCTGCCCCTGTACTGGCAGGACGAGGCGCGGTACCTGGCGATGTGCGTGGCATTCGGTTTCACACCCACCAGCAATGGCGTGCCGCCCAATGGCGATTTCAGCGAAGCCCAGTGGCGCGCCATCGATGCCGCGAATTGGATGCGACCCGGGCGGCTGGTGCTCAAGGCCGGGGCAGTAAGCCCCGACTTCCTTCGTGAAGAGACAGACGTGGTCGCCTTCGCGGAGCAACTCCCCGGATGGGCGGTGGTCCCGGTGCTCAGCATGGGCGAGGCGCAACAGGTCACCATTGCTCTTTCACTCGCCGATGTTGGCCTTCCGCCCGAAAGTCCTCAGCGAGTTCAACTCGCACGGCCTCTGGAAACAGCCGAGATGCAGGACCTGGGGCGCGTTGGGCCAAGAGACGGAATCCTGTCCGTCCCCATCAGGATCACCCCCGGCTGGAAGGGCTTGACGCTCCTGGTCGTGGGCGATGCCGATCTGCCGCTTGGCCGCCTGCCGGTGACGAAAATGGACTGAGGCCGGCGACATTGGCCTTCCTGCATTGCGCGTGGTCAGCCCTCGCCGCGGCCACGTTGCTCCTGTCGGCAGTCACAGACTGCGCGGCATCGGTCGACTACCCAGCAGCCCAGGCGGGGCGACGGGCTGCGGTTCCGTGAACGCACCCACCTGTGCAGGCCGCCCAAGCAGCGCAGATGACGGATCCGTCGACGATGACTGAAACCACGGCTCATCCTGGGTTTTCGTGAGCGCTCCCACGGTAGTGGCCTTGGCCGAACCCGTGGTCGTCGACGCGGTGGAAGTGGAACTGCACAGCCCCGACAGCCGCGACTGTGGGTGCCGGTCCGTGGTGGTCGCCGAGTGCGGGGGATTCCGAGGCACCCCTGCTTGTCAGCAGGTATTCCCGTCAGTGCGCAGGCACACCGACGAGGCACCACGAAAACCCCAAACGGCTCCAGATGCCCTGCTTGGGGCCTGGAGCCGTCTTATTCACTGTCTGGTGCCGAGGGCGGGAGTCGAACCCGCACGGGGGGATAAGCCCCGCCGGATTTTGAGTCCGGTGCGTCTGCCAATTCCGCCACCTCGGCACGCGGGTGAAGTATAGAGGTGCCCCGCACGGCTGTCAAGCGACCCCACTCGAACATGTTCACATTGTGCTTGACAGATCGCAAGGGCAATGGTAGATTAGACGTGCGCGCGATGCTGCGGGCGTTTTTTGTTTCTGGGGCTGTAGCTCAGTCGGTTTAGAGTGCCGGCCTGTCAAGCCGGAGGTCGCGGGTTCAAGTCCCGTCAGCCCCGCCAAACAGTACACCAGGGCCCCTCTGCAAGGCTAACAAGCCAGCAGAGGGGTTTTCTGCATACTGGGAGCAGTTTTTCACTCGAGACGCCTCAATCCGTTCTCCACACGGTTACGTCACCTATCCTCTGCATACTGGCCCGTGGTATCTCGCCCCCGTACTTCGCTGGTCTGCTCGCTGCAAGCCGTCTCCCGGGCTCGCGGAGGGTGAGGCCACGGGCGGCGGAGCCGTCTCGCGAAGCGAGGTCGGAGACCTGTGATGCCCTCTCGCGGAAAGCGTCGCTGCCGGACGGAAGGTCCCTTGTCGTCGCGGGCGAACATTGGGTCAGGGTCGCCCAATTGATGCGAGGTGATCATCATGCTGCAGGATGCCCATTCCCATGGGGCTATTGCCCTGGCCTGCGCGATAGCGCTGCTCGGGGGGCTGGCGTGTCGCAGCACTGCCGATGAAGCCCGGACGGGCGCCTACGCCCAGTGGGAGAACGGTCCTCCGGCGGACCCGAGCTACTTCCCAATCGCGGTGTGGCTGCAGGGTCCGCAGAACGCGGCGCGCTACAAGGCCGCCGGAATCAACCTCTATGTCGCCCTGTGGAAGGGGCCGACCGAGAAGCAGCTTGCGGACCTGGAAGCCGCGGGGATGCAGGTGATCTGCGAACAAAACGAGGTGGGCATGGCGCACCTGGATTCCCCGACTATCGTTGGGTGGATGCACGGAGACGAACCGGACAACGCGCAGCCCGTGATCGACCCGGCCACAGGCAAGCGCACCTGGGGGCCCTGCGTGCCGCCGGAGCGGATCGTGGAGGACTACCGACGCATCGCGGCTGCCGATCCCACTCGCCCGGTGCTGCTGAACCTCGGGCAAGGCGTGGCTAATGACCAGTGGCATGGGCGCGGCAGTGGGGCCAAACTCAGCGACTATGAGACCTACGTCAAGGGCGGCGACATCATCTCCTTCGACATCTACCCCGTCGCCAGCGGGGGAGAGAACGGGGCCGACAGGTTGTGGCTTGTGCCGAAGGGTGTGGACAGGCTGGTCACCTGGACCGGGGGCCAGAAGATTATCTGGAACTGCATCGAGTGTACGAACATCAGCGGCCAGGGAAAGGCGAGTCCGGACCAGGTGAAGGCGGAGGTCTGGATGGCGCTGATCCACGGGTCAACCGGGCTGATCTACTTCGTCCACCAGTTCCAACCGACATTCTGCGAATGGGCGCTGCTGGAGGATCCCGAAATGCTCGCTGCAGTCACGGCCATCAACCAGCAGATCCGCGAGCTCGCTCCGGTGCTCAACAGTCCCACGGTCACGGATGTCGTCTCAGTGGAATCCGCGACCCCCGATGTGCCCGTGGATGCGATGGTCAAACAGCACGAAGGCGCCACGTATGTCTTCGCGGTGGGAATGCGAAACGCGGCCACGACGGCTCGCTTCCGGGTTGGAGATACCGGCAAGGTGGCCCAGGTAATCGGCGAGAGCCGCACCATAGAGGTTGTGGATGGTGCGTTCGAGGATTCCTTCGCGCCCTACGCCGTGCATCTGTACCGGTTGACGGCTGACTGAACAATATCTGCGGAGCACCTGCCCTGCAAATGCACGGTGCCGGGGCGCTATGCACGATCGCCCCGGCACCTTTCGTCTGTCAGTCTGGAGCCTGTAGCGCACCATCGCCTGCTGCGGCATCATACGTCAGGCGAGATCGAAGCGGTCGAGATTCATGACCTTGTTCCAGGCCGCCACAAAGTCGTGGAGGAACTTCTCCTGGGAGTCCGCGCACGCGTAGACTTCCGCGATAGCGCGCAATTGGGAGTTGGAACCAAAGATCAGATCAACCCGAGTGCCAGTCCACCTGGGTTCGCCGGTGGCGCGGTCGCGCCCCTCGAACAGCTCTGCGTCCTCCGAAGTCGGCTTCCATTCAGTACTCATGTCAAGCAGGTTCACGAAGAAGTCGTTGGTGAGAGTCTCCGGGCGGTCGGTGAAGACACCGTGCTTGGCCCCGCCGTAATTGGCACCCAGCACGCGCAGACCGCCGATGAGCACGGTCATTTCGGGAGCGGTCAGCGTCAAGAGCTGTGCCCTGTCAACCAGCAGATGCTCCGAGGCCACGGAGTATTTCGCCTTGAGGTAGTTGCGGAAACCGTCGGCGACAGGCTCGAGCACCGCGAAAGATGCAACGTCAGTCTGCTCCTGCGACGCATCCATGCGGCCCGGTGAGAAGGGAACGGTCACCTCGTACCCGGCGTTTCTCGCAGCCTGTTCGACACCCGCGCATCCACCAAGGACGATGAGGTCCGCGAGTGAAACCTTCTTGCCGTCTGACCGACCGCTGTTGAACTCATTCTGGATCCCTTCGAGGGTCTCGAGCACCGTCTGCAGTTGGACCGGCTGGTTGACTTCCCAGTCCTTCTGGGGCGCGAGACGAATGCGCGCGCCGTTTGCGCCACCGCGCTTGTCCGAACCGCGGAAGGTGGATGCCGAAGCCCAGGCGGTGGAGACCAGCTGGGAAACTGAGAGCCCGGAAGCGAGGATCTTCGCCTTGAGCGCCGCGATGTCCGTATCGTCGATCAACTCATGGTCGACTTTCGGGATGGGGTCCTGCCAGATGAGCTCTTCCTCGGGCACTTCCGGTCCGAGATAGCGCGAGCGAGGGCCCATGTCGCGGTGGGTCAGCTTGAACCAGGCCCTGGCGAATGCATCCGCGAACTCCTCGGGATTGTCGCGGAACCGCTTGGCGATCTTGTTGTACACCGGGTCCATCCGCAGTGCCAGGTCCGCCGTGGTCATGATGGTGGTGACTTTCTTCGACGGATCGTGCGCGGCCGGCGCAAGATGCTCCTCATCCGGATTGACCGGGACCCACTGCCACGCGCCGGCGGGGCTCTTCACCAGGTTCCAGTCGTAGTTGAACAGCATGTCAAAGTAGCCCATATCCCACTGGGTCGGTCGGGGCGTCCAGGAGCCCTCGAGGCCGCTGCTGATAGTGTCGGCGCCTTTCCCGGTTCCGAAGCTGTTTTTCCAGCCGAGGCCTTGCTGCTCGATGGGTGCGCCTTCGGGCTCGGGGCCAAGGTGGGTCGGGGAAGCTGCGCCGTGGCATTTCCCGAAAGTGTGGCCGCCGGCGATCAGGGCAACGGTCTCCTCATCATTCATCGCCATGCGCGCGAAAGTTTCCCGCACGTCTCGGGCCGAAGCGAGGGCATCCGGCACACCATTGGGCCCCTCCGGGTTCACGTAGATTAGCCCCATCTGCACGGCCGCCAGGGGGTTCTCCAGTTCGCGGTCACCTGAGTACCGCTTGTCGCCGAGCCACTCGCTCTCGGTGCCCCAGTAGATGTCCTGTTCCGGCTCCCAGATGTCCTCACGGCCGCCACCAAAGCCGAAAGTCTTCAAGCCCATGGACTCGAGGGCGCAGTTGCCGGCGAGGATCATGAGATCGGCCCATGATATCTTGCGCCCGTACTTCTGCTTGATCGGCCACAGCAGCCTGCGCGCTTTGTCGAGGTTCACGTTGTCCGGCCAACTGTTGAGCGGCGCCAGTCGCTGACTGCCTGATCCCGCCCCCCCGCGTCCGTCGCCTATGCGGTAGGTGCCGGCACTGTGCCAGGCCATGCGAATGAAGAGCCCACCATAGTGGCCGTAGTCCGCCGGCCACCAGTCCTGGGAGTCGGTCATCAGCGCATACAGGTCCTGCTTTACCGCGGCGAGGTCGAGTGTCTTGAACTCCTCAGCATAGTTGAACTCCTCGCCCATGGGGTTGGACAGGGGCGAGTGCTGGTGCAGAATGCCAAGGTTGAGCTGGTTTGGCCACCAATCCCGGTTTGACGTGCCTCCTCCAGCCACTGGTCTCGCTGATCGCCCGGTCACCGGGCACTTGCTCTCCTCCATCGCACATCCTCTCCCTTCCAATTTGGGTTTTGCAGCGAACTTCGGTCTCGGCAGAAGGACCTCGCCGGGCTTCCCCCGCCCCGGCGTCTGTCGCCTATCCGCCCTGCTCGTGCCTCCTCGGTGTCGCGCCCTGAAGGCATTTGCGGCAAAGTCCCCGTACTTCGACCTGTGTCCTGTCCACATCGCCGAACTCGCGCACGGCCTCGGCAACGGCTAATCTGTCCAGCTCCTCGCTGTAGAAGTCCGCCGTCAGGCCACAGCCGGTGCAGACGAAGTGGTGGTGTGGCCGCATGTTGCCGTCGAACCGGTGCCGCTCGTGGGGAAGCCCGAGAGTGGTGATGAGGCCCAGATCTTTGAGCAGCCACAGGGTCCGATAGACGGTGTCGAGAGAGATTGTCGGGATCCGCGCCCGAACTCCCTTGAAGACGGTTTCAGCATCGGGATGCAAACGGGAATCCACGACCTCGCGGAAGACTTCGAGGCGCTGGTGGGTGACGCGCACGCCCGAGGCCTTGAGGACCTCCTTGCAGTGCTCGATGGGGTCTTGCAAGGCTTCGGGAGTAGCAGACATGTATCTGGGGTCCTAAATAGGAATGCATCGTAAATAAGATTGTCTCTATAAAGCATGACCGTGTCAAGGCGGATACGAACGCACGAACGCCCGGCGGGCTTCGCCGGCCGGGATCAATGCCCGACATTGCAGGAGGATACCCGTGGCGTGAGAAGAAAGCTCTTGGGGTTTCCGTTGAGACGCCTCGACTCGCAAAGGGAGTGGCGACCCAATGCCGGTCCCCACTGTTCCGCAGGCTCACCGGGGCGTGGTGACGGCCTGACGTTCCCCTGTGAGCTGCGTCGCAGCTTCATCTGGGAGAAGCGCCGCCTCAGATTGATGCCCATCCGATGGGGCACCCGCGTTGAGCGTGGTTAGCGAACACCCGAGAATTGTGGAGGGAGCATTTCGACCGTGACTTGTCCACATGCGCTGTTTGCCCTGCTGCTGGTCGCCTGCGCGGCCCTTGCGCAGGACATCATCCCGGTGGATGACGAGGTCAGTGACCAGGAAGTGCTCCGGCTGGTGGATGTATCACGTCCCGGTCTGGAGGAGTTCGCCGCCGCCATGGGTGAGGGGCACTTGGCCCGCGCGCAGGAGCTGCTTGTCGCACACTTTGCCGGACGGGCGCAACCGGTCATTCCGCCTGCGATGGCCCCGGGCGTTGGCGAAGGCAACTCCATGTGCGTCCAAGCGAAAGCCTCCCCGGAACAGGCCGAGACCTGGCTGCGTCATGTCTTCACCCTGAGCAATAACGACACCGGAAAAATGGAGACCTACGACCTGGGGCCGCAGATTCAGTGGATGAGCAATCCCAGTTCCGCCGTCAGCTGGATCCTGTACCTGAACCAGATGAACCACCTCAATTCCCTCTCGGGTCTTTACGCCCAGACTGGAGATGAGAGGCTTGCGCTTGAGGTGGGGCAGTCGGTTCTTTCGTGGACGCGCCAATGCCCGCGCGGGTACGGCTACATGAAGGACGGGCAACTGGTCAAGTCCGGGATGGAGGTGCGCAACCGGGCCTGCAACCTGATCGTGGCTTACGAGGCGGTGCGCAAGTCACCTTCCCTGACTCCGGCGATGCACATGGCCTTCTGGAAGCTGTTCATCGCCTCGGCGCGGGAGCTGATGACCTACGAGGGCGTCTCGTACCCCGGCCTCATCCCGCTGGCGGTGATGTTCCCTGAGTTCACCGAGAGAGAGTCCTGGTTCAAGAGCGGTGAAGCGAACCTGCGCTTCTGCCTGGTCAACAGAACGTCGCCGGAGGGCGCCTGGGACACCCAGTCCATCTCCTACCAGACCGTGTCGGTGCCCTGGTCGTTGCGGTCTCTCGAGTTTCTGAGGGCGAACCCTCAAAGCGGGGACTTCGACGCAATGGCGGAGATGGTCACAGTGCAGGTGGGCAAGCTGCTGGGATTGATGCTGCGCATCGCCCTGCCCAATGGGGGCCTGCCAAATGTGGGCGACACCTACGGCCGTCCGGACTGGAGCAAGAGTGCCGCCGGCCCTATGCTGACCTCTTTCATTCACAGCCAGATGAGCCCCGAACATCAGGCGGCCCTCAACGCCATCGAAGACGACTATGCGCGGCTCAAGGCCGCCCTTGCCATTGCTGACGGGCGGGATGCCGAGCAGCCCGACTGGACGTCCCGGGCCTTCCCCGGTTCCGGCTACTACGTGATGCGCAGTGACTGGGAGAACGACCAGGCGCGGTACCTTTACCTCGACCTGACGCCACAGGCCATGGGCCATGCCCACAATGACGCCCTGCATTTCGACCTGTATGCGTATGGCAAGCCTCTGCTCGCCGATACCGGCGACTACTTCCTTGGCTGGGGGTACCGGGCCGCGCTGCACAACACCATCGAGGTGGATGAGCAGGACCAGGCGCGCGGCGTTGCAGCCGCTCCCATGATGCCCCGGGAGTGGCTGAGCACAGGCGCCTTCGATCTCGCGGACCTGTCCCACGGCGCCTACGAAAGGCTGGGGGTCACCCACCGGCGCAAGGTGATCTTCCTGAAGCCTGATTACTTCGTGCTGTGTGACCTCCTGACCGGCGAGGGCAACCACAAGTTAGAGCAGTTCTTCCACTTCGCAGGGCCTACCCAGACCGCCGCGGCCCAGGCAAGTCTGGACGAGGACACCCTGGTGGCGGCATCGACGCATACCGGGACAGCCAACGTGCAGGTCATTCCGGTTCACACCGATGGGCTCACTGCCCGGTTCGCCGCCGCGCAGGAAACGGACATGAAGGTCGAGGACAAGTACACTCGAGAGGCAATGCTGGGTTGGATGGTGACGGGCGGGACCTTCCAGCGGGTGAAAGCGCCGGTGGCGGTCTACACCCGGGAGGGCGCCCTTCCCCAGGCCTTCCACAATGTGCTTTACCCCACCCCCGCGGGGGCAACGGCAGAGCTGAGCGTCACGGCGCTGCCTGTCGCGCAGGACGGCAAAGCGCTTCGCCCGACAGAAGCTGCCGGCTTCACGATGACCGGGAGCATCACACGTCCCAGGTACGCAGAGCAGGAGATCAGAGTGGAACGGGGGGCAAATCTTGCCCTGGGCCGACCCGGGTTCGCCGAAGTCAGCCAGGGGCAGATCGCCACTACCTCCGCACTCCTCACCGACGGCGACCCCTCGCCGCGAGTCATCGGTGGTGCGGTGTCCAGCAGCCCGTACACCCCCAACGTCCTGCTCGAGGGGCGTTTCACCGTAGACTTCGCGTCCGAGACTGAGGTCAACTGCGTCATTCTGCACCACGGGACCTGGAACGGAAGCCAGATTCTCTACCCGGCAGAGGAGATGACCGTACAGTTCTGGGACGGGCAAGGCTGGGTAGACGCCGAGGCGCAGCAGACAACGTGGCATGACGAGCAGGTCAGCGAGACCCGGTTCCGGCCAGTGAGCGCAACGCGGCTGTCCGTATTCGTCCGCAGGCCATCCGGTGGCCGGTTGTCGCTGCGCGAGTTCGAAGCTTACCGGGTTCCTGACGCTGAACTTCAGCGCGTCGCGGCCATGCGCGCGGAAACGGTGACTGAGAGCTTCCGGGACGTATGCCTGATCTCCCACAGCGGCCCGGGCATGAGGCAGTACGGCGACTACACCTTTGATGGGGAACTGGCGTTCATCCACGCGGATGGGCAGGGCCGGGTGCAGGAAGTCTGCCTGAAGGACGGCAGCTTCCTCAGCAATGGACAGGACCTGAAGTTCACCAGTTCTCTCTGGCGCTACCCTTACTGCAACATCAGCCTGAGGGGCAATGAAGCCCTGGTGGACTGTCCGGGAGCGTTCCAGCTTCAACTCGTCGCCAACGGGGAGGCAGTGGAGCTTTCCATGGCCGATGGTTCGCAGCCGGGTGGAGAAGCCGAACCCGAGCTCAACATCTCCGACGCCCGCGTCGTGCTGGAACCGGCACAGGAGGGGTTCGCCGGAGCGCAGCCTTCAGCGCTGGTCACCTGGCGGACCGACCGGCCGGCGACGTCCCAGGTCTTCTACGGAGATGACGGCCAGTTCGCCCAGCGCACTACTTTCGACCCGACGCTGGTGACCGACCACCAGGTGAGGGTGTATTTCCTGCGCGCCGACCGGGAGTACGCCTTCCGCGCGGTCAGCCGGACGAGCTCCTCAGACGCGCAGGTATACTTGCCGGGGCGCCGCTAGACCGTGCGCTGGTGTGAGCGGTCTGAGGAAGGTTGCTGCCTGAACGATCGAGAACGTGCCGCGTAAGCGATAATGCGACGGCCGCGGTGTATATCCCGCGCGGCAGCCGCGATTCCAATGCCCCCCGGGAGAGTCCAATGACACACCCCGGCGTGACGCTTCCTGCATTCCTGTGCGCAAGTCTCGTTATCACGGGGCAGGAGGCCGGCGTGCCTGTCGCGCGTCGGAACCTGCACCGTGGTCCGTTGGCCCTGGACGCGACCGCGAGCACCACCCTTCGCCGGCTCTTCGTGGTTGAGAGGTAGTGCGAGTGGACGGGCACCTGCTGCATGTTGAGATGGGCCCAGCGACGCTCGCAATGACCGGGTGGGACCTACTGCTGGTCCTGGCGGTGACTGCGCAGGCGACGCTGCTCGCGTATCTTCGCCACCCCCGTTGGAAAGCATTCATCCTGACGCTGCCCATCCCGTTCTCCCTGTCCACGCTGTCCCTTGGGCTGCAGGTGGGCGTCACGAATGTGGCTGGCCTGGTGCTGCTCCTCGGATACACCCTGGGGGTGTACCTCCTGCACGCCCGGTGGCGCGCGCCGATCATCCCCAGCATCATCGGCTGCGCTGTGGGTTACTGCCTTGCGGGGACGCTCCTTGCGCGCGTCCTGCCGGCCTCTGACCGCGTCTTCTGGATTGCCGCGGGCTCGGTCTTCATGGCCGGGATTCTGCTGTACCGTCTCATGCCACACCGCGACGAACCACCGCACCGCAGCCCTCTACCCGTACCGCTCAAGGCAGCGCTCATCGCCCTGGTGATCATCGCCCTGGTGGTGATCAAACAGCAGTTGCAGGGCTTCATGACGGTATTCCCGATGGTCGGCGTTATCGCTTCGTACGAGGGCCGCCACTGCCTGTGGACGCTGTCGCGGCAGATCCCAGTGCTGATCATCGCCATGTTGCCGATGATGGTCACGATACACATTCTCCAGCCCGCGGTCGGCACGGGTTGGGCGCTGGGTGCGGGGTGGTTGGTATTCATGGCGATCCTGCTTCCCTTCACCCACCGCCAGTGGGCCGCGATGCCGGACGCGCCGGCAACCTGACAGCCTCGCGAGGCGAACTCCTCTGCGCGGCAGGTTGAGGGCGGAAGACGGGCGAAGTGATGGCTGATCCCGCTGACTCGGAGGTCGACTGATGTCCGAGTTCATCCTGTCACGGTCGCGCGTGGAAGCCGGGCCGCCGGCGCTTGTTGGGCGCCGGGCCCTGGGGTCCGGACGACTCGGTCTACTGTGTGAGGATCAAGGCGACCCCAGCAGCGTAGGCGGGTCAGCAATGCCCGGGAGCATCGGTGGGCTCGTACCTGGCGCCCGAGGCATTGGGGATGATCACCGACCGGTCGGTTGCGTTGCTGGGCCATTTACACTCGTAACTCTGGCGATCGCCGTTGGCAAAGGAGCCTGACATGGGGAAGGTTGCATTTTTGCCGGTTGCGCTTGCCCTGCCCATGCTGTGCAGCGCCCAACCCGCCGACCGGTACCAGGGCGCGGGTTTCTCGGGAAGCGGCGACGTTGGGTATCTGAAGCTTCTGGACACCTGCTACCAGATGCTGTACCCCAGCCCGGACCTGCAGAACATCGGGATGCTCTACAACTCGGCCTGGAACGGGTTCGTGGAGGGACCAACCTGGGGTGCGTGGTGGATCCAGAATAGCTACGGTCCAACGTACTGCGGGCTGCCGTTCTTCGTGGAGCCGTACTGCACCTTCGTCAGCAACGCCCAGGACCTGTGGTTCAGCCAGATGGGCGACGGCAAGCGCGAGGGCTCCAATGGATGGGTGGCGCCGGACGGCTGCCTGTGCGATGCCGCGGCGCCGGGTTGGATCGTGTACAAGCAGGGCGACGGGCGCATCGACATCCACGACTGGGGCATGGAGTTCACCGCGGCCGGAATCGTGCTTCAGGCGGAGCAGCTCCTGATCAGCCGGGACCGGGCCGCCATCGACCACTACTTGCCCATGCTGGAACGCAGCGCGAACTTCATCGAGACCCGGCGCGACCCGGCGAACAACTGCTTCCTGGCCGGCGCGGCGGGAAATCTCCTGGCCCCAAGCCACGCGGGATACCGGAAGCCCGACGGCACCTACGGCAAGTCGTACCTCGCGGGGCTATCGATCACGTACATTGCCGCGCTGGACCGGCTGATCGAACTGGAGAAGCTGGTGGGCGATGAGGCAAAGGCGGCGCTTTACTCCGAGCGCCGGAAGCTTGCGGTGAAGGGCCTGCCGAACCTCATCACGGACGAGGGCTATTTCATCAAATCACTCGACCCGGACGGCGCGAAGCACGGCGTGTACGGAGCTGAGAAGCACGGGTATTTCGAGGCCGTCTGCAACCACGACGCCATCGCCTTCCGGGTGGTCGATGACCAGCAGGCCCAACGGATCTACGACAAGATCGCCTCCATCCCCGGTCTTCGCCGACACGACGTGATCATCACGAACTTCCCGTCTCTCGATGACATGTACACCGAGCCCCGGGGGCTGTGGGAGTTCGGGCGCTGGGTCAACGGGGGACACTGGACTACCTGCGAGGCCCGTATGATCCTGGCCTACTATCGGCTGGGCAAGCACGAGGACGCGCGCAGGTCCGTGGAGCACCTGTTGGGGTTCGCCCGCGAATTCAGGTTTGACAATCCTCTGGTTGACTTCGGCGATGCGGTCTATCAGCCGAAGGAGCCGATCAATTGCGTCTACGATTCCTGGGGCGGGCCGTTGGCCATGCTCCGGGGGCTGTTCGAGTACTTGTACACCGCGGACGGTCTTACGCTCCTGCCCCATGTGCCGCCGGGAATCACCCAGCTTCAGCAGCATTTCCCTGTCCGTCTGGGCAACAAGCGCCTGTACCTGTCAACCTGTGGCAGCGGCCCGATCAGCGCAGTCTACGTGAACGGTGAGCCGTGGACAGACCACGATGCGGCGAGGGTGTCGTTGCCCTACCATCGAGTGCCCGAACGCGCGCAGATCATCATGTGCTTCGGCGGCGCGGCGCCGGTCTTCTCGGAAATCGTGCAGGAGACCTATCAGGCGCCCGGCCCCGATGACCCGCTCTGGCAGGTGAATACGTGGTGGTCGAACCCGCTGGGCAATGGACGCCCGTTGCGCATTGGAGCCGACAGCAACGGGAAAAGCGTTTTCGTGGGCGACATGCGCCGGGTGAGAGTATATAGTCGTGCGCTCGGCCCCGAAGAGATCGGCGCGCTCGCCGGTGACCCCCTCGCGGGCAGTGGCGATGATCCCGCGCTTGTCATTGACCTGCTTTTCGACCGCGTCGTGGACGGCCGCTGCCCCAATCCGCCCAATCCGGACCTCGTACCCGCAGCAGTGGGGGATGTGCGGATTGTGGAGGAGGCCGGCGGGAAGGTGGCGCGCTTCAGCGGCGATGGCTACCTGGATGTACCCGCGGACGCCCGCATTACGCTCTCGGACTACACGCTGGATGCGTGGGTCAAGCCGGGCGCTCTTCCCGACTCCGGCGCGCGGATTATCGACCGGGTCACCGCAGGGGTGGACGACGGGTATCTGTTGGACACATTCCCGGGCAATAGCCTGCGGCTCATCACCGAGCGCGGGCATCTGTCGTACGGAGCCAACCTTCAGCCCGGCGCGTGGGTGCACCTTGCGGCGACCTGTGATGGGGAAGATGGCCTGCGGTTGTACCTGAATGGCAGGCAAGTGGCTCAGGGGCCGGGTGCACCCGCTTCGCCGTCTGCTTTCGCCCGGATCGGCAGCTTCTACGCGAAACTGGCGGCTGCGGGAGAGGTCGACAGCTACGAGGCCGGGCACTGCCGGCTGATCATCCGGCATCTCGAGGCCCTGCGCACCCGGTTGGAGTTGGAGAAAGCCGGGCAATTGCCGGAGCTTTCGCCTGCGTCTGCCTTGGCTGCCGATAAGAGCTACATCGAGGCCGCTGAACGGCTTGCGCACGGCCTGGAGCGGGTCATGAGGAGCTACGAGAAGAGCGACGACCCGCGCAAGGCCAGGCTCTGGGCGCTCTGGGAAGAGGGGGACGAAGGGGAGTAGCTGCGCGAGCCGTCTTGCCCGTCTCGCACGGAAGCGGCTACCCGTGCCGGATCTCCGACCACGGCGTGTAGGGCATGCCGTGCGCATCAGCTACTGCCTGGTGGACCACGTTCCCCGCGAACACGTTCACCCCCGGCTGCAGTTCGGGTGCCCTGCAGATCGCTTCCGTGAGTCCGAAAGTCGCCAGCTTCACGGCGTATGGCAGTGTTGCGTTGGTGAGTGCCTGCGTGGCGGTGCGCGCGTAGGTTCCCGGCATGTTCGCAACACAGTAGTGAATGACCCCGTGCTCCGTGAAGACCGGGTCGAGATGGGTCGTTGGGCGCGATGTCTCCGCGCATCCGCCCTGATCGATGGCGATATCTACGAGAACGGATCCCGGCTCCATGAGGTCGAGCATTTCGCGCCGGATGAGCTTGGGGGTCTTGGCTCCGGGCACAAGTACCGCGCAGATCAGCAGGTCGGCGCGGGGCAGGCATTCCACCAGGTTGTGTTCATTGGAGTAGAGTGTGTTGACGCCGGGAATGGCCAGGTCCAGGAAGCGCATGCGTTCCAGATCGACTTCGAGGATTGTGACATCCGCTCCGAGACCGGTTGCCATGCGCGCGGCGTTGAGGCCTGCCGTGCCGCCTCCGATCACCACCACGTTGCCCGGCAGCACCCCGGGTACCCCGTCGAGCAAGACGCCCTTGCCTCCCTGGGTGGTGCTCAGGTAATACGCCCCGACGATGGCGCTCATGCGTCCCGCTATCTCGCTCATGGGCTCGAGTAGTGGCAGATGGCGACCCACCGCAACTGTCTCGTATGCGATGGCAGTGGTGCCGCTGGATATCAGCGCCTCGGTGAGCGGGCGATTCGCCGCCAGATGCAGGTAGGTGAACAGGAGCAGACCCGGGCGCAAATAGGCGTACTCCTGGGCGATCGGCTCCTTCACCTTCAGCACGAAATCACATTCCCAGGCTTCCGCCGCCGAGGGCACCAGCGTCGCCCCGGCCTCCTCATAGGCCGCGTCAGGGAACCCGGCATCGGCGCCGGCGCCCCGCTCGATGAGTACCTGGTGCCCCTTGCTGGTGAACATTCGCACGCCACCCGGCGTGCAGGCGACGCGGCTCTCCTCGGTCTTGATCTCGCGCGGCACTCCAATGCGCATGCGGTTCACTCCCTTGCTGCGAAGTCCAGCCCGGCGTCGATACTGCCGGCTTTCCGATGCCCGCGAACCATTTCGTCGAAGTCTGCGAGAAAGTCCTGTGAACATAATTCTCGGCTCATGCACGACACCCCTGCACGCGGGCACCATATTGCATCCGTTGGTGCCTCCGCTCGTCACCGACGGCGCATCGCGAAGGAACCTGCCGGGTGTGCGAGGAATGGGCCGGCACACCGGCAGCCATGCACCAAGAGCCGCAGTTTGAGGAGCACCGACGAACTTCGTCCCGCAGCGACTCCGCGGCAGAGCAAAGGAAGCGTGGAGGCGCTCGCGAAACAGGCGCTCACGCTGCGTTACCGGCCTATTCCACGCCCCCCGGGCAACGCCGATCACGCGGGCGGGTTCCGTTCTCGGCCCACGCAGCAGAAGGTCGCCCGGCAGTGCTCGGGCACCAAAGGCTGGGGCGTCAGGCTTGAGGACGGCTCCACAAACGCGGGCGTCCGGATGGGCCTGATCTGCGACCGCCCAGGGCCTGCACAGGATGGAACCGCACGAAGCGGAGCCCTGCGAGAAGCAAAATGGTCTCGGTTTCTGATCCGCGCCTCGAGGAGATGGCGGGAGTATGACTCGCCCCGGATTCCTTCGTATTGCTGTCGCGGCGTCTTTCGCGCTGGTGACCCTCGTCTCGGCCCAGAGCGTCCCCGCGCGCCCTGGCCTGCTGGCGATCTGCCCCGGGGCATGGGTGAATGACATGCGGCCCTGGGTGGAGGCCCGCAGTCAGGCCTTCGACGCCCGGTGCGTGGCGCTTGAGGATGTGCTGGCCCGGGAGGATGGCGTCGATGCCCCGGAGCGAATCAAGCGCTATCTGTACCGCGAGTGGCGCGAGAATGGTCTGCAGCTCGCCCTACTGGTGGGCGATGCGGATACCTTCCCGGTGCGGTGGATGGTGCTGGATCGCAACACCACCGAGGCTTTCGACTACGCTTTCTACGCAAGCGACCTGTACTACGCGGACCTCGCGAGGGCCGATGGCAGCTTCGATGACTGGAATGCCCGGAAGGACGGCTTCCACGGGAGCTACTTCGGGGAAGTCCGCGGTGAGCATTTCAAGGAGCCGCCGATCAACTTCGACGCCGTTTCTTATGTGCCGGAAATCGGCGTTGGGCGCTGGCCTGTATCGACTGTGGACGATCTGCGAGCGGTGCTTGCCAAGACGCTGGAGTGGGAGCGCACTCGGCGCACCGGGCCACCGAGGGCACTCATGCTGCACCCAGACGGCTGGGTAGATATGCGCGAGCGCCTGAGATCCCAGGCGGAAGCCCTCACCAAAGCGGGCTGGACGGTGGAGCAACAGTTCTACGGCGGCGAACCGAAGCAGCCCACTCCGGCCACAACCGTGGCATCGGTCCTGGGCGGCAAGGAACTCATTCTGCACGCCGGCCACGGGAACTCAGATGTTTGGGACGGCTGCCTGGGTCCCCGGGAGCGTGATGCTCTGGTTGCGGCCGCGCCGGGAATCTTCTTCTCCGTGGGCTGCGGGACCGCACACTTCGCTACGGAGCCGCCGTACGGTGCTTACCTGGACACTCGCGGTATCCTGCATCGCGGCACGGTGGACGGCGAGGTCTTCACTTCGGAGCCGCCGGCGCCTGCGGCACTGCAGCCTGGGCGATTCAACAGCACGGGATTGGGCGAACGCCTCCTGCGCTCACCCCGCAGTGGCGCGGTTGCCTACATTGGCTGCAATACCGGCGCGCAACCGTGCGCCATGACGCTCCTGGATGGCTTCCTGCAGAGCGTCTCCGGAGGGAGCACCACCGTCGGCTCGGCCTGGAAGGACGCGCTGGCCTACTACTGGCAGACCGAGAAGCTGGACGAACTGACCCCCACGGAGGACTGGTACCCGCCCAGCATCTTCTTCCAGGGCATGAAATTCATGCTCTTCGGCGATCCGGCGGTGAGTATACCGGAGGCAGCGGAGAAGTAATATCGGCTGCTCTGGCCAAACGCCTTATGGTCGGATTCGGCGCGGTTCCCGGTTTCCGCTTCCGCCATCCGGATCAACTGGTCTCCTTCTTGGGCCGGCATAGCAGGGATTCCTGACTGACAGATCGAACTGCGCAGACAGCGTGTCTGGTAAGGGAGTTCAGGAGGTTACGATGAGTATGCTCTGTCGCGGGAGCCTGCATGGGTTGCGGAAGGGCTTTGCACTTGCAGTGTGTGCCTTGGTGCTCTTCCCCGGCGCATTACTTGCGGAGAACCTCTACCCGGACCCGGGCTTTGAAGCCACCGGCGAAGTCGGTCAGGCCCACAACGGCGCGCGTGCCGGCTGTCTGCGCGTGGGTGCCCGTAACTACTGGGGCGAACTCGGGGTCACGCTGACCGTAGAGCCTTTTGCCCGCTACAGGGTGACCGAGTGGGTGAAAGGCAATGTCGGCGGAGGCACATTCTTCGCGCCACACTGCTACGACTGGAATAGCTACGAGTGGGCCTTCGTGACCCCACACGTTGTCCAGGTCCCCGGCGATTGGACGAAAGTGGAGGCCACTTTCGTCGCACCTAACGGCACCATGCGCGTCAACGCACTGGCCTACCTCAATGCCGAGAACAGTGAGGTCTGGGTGGACGATGTGGTTGTGGAGAAGATCGCTGAACCCGCTGAAGTCATGGCCGAGATAGAGGCGAAGGCCTCTCGTACCGACGACGAAACTCAGATGCTGGCTCGATGGTACATCAGGCACGGGCGCATCGCAGAGGCCACGGATCTGATGAGAGGCTCCACGGGCATTGCCCGTGCGGACATCGCCAACCAGATCGCCCTGCAGATTGAAGACCCGACCGAGCGCAGGCCGTACGTGGTGGAGATGCTGGCCCACGGAGGCCCCACCTGGCACGAGGGCATGCGACGGTTCCAGGAGATCGCCCGTGGGTTCAGCGATGACCAGCGGCTGCTCATGGCGGTGGAAGCTCTGGCGGCCAACGCCGGCAATGAGCGGACCGTGCAGGCGTTCCAGCTGGTGGTTGGCAGCGTCACGGCATCGGGTGCGCCGCTGGGGACCGTGGCGGAGACCATGGCGCGGATGGATCGGACCCGCGAGGCGCTCAAGAACGCCGCTAGGCAGATCCCGGCGGACAGTCCGGCTGCAGCCCAATTGGCAAAGGTCATCGCCGCAACGGATGAGGAGGCGAGTCAGGTGGAATCCCGCCGGGCAAGTCTCGGTTCATGCCAGGTGCGTATCGGCGGCCAGGTGCTGACGCCAAAGACCCATGCCATCGTTGTGCCCAACCGCGCCACGCCCCAGGAAGAGTATGCCGCGCGTGAAATGCGCTACCACCTCGAACTCATCACCGGCGGAGAGTTCCCGATTCTGACGGAGCGGGCGGCCCGCGGCCTGACGCCGATACTCGTGGGCAAGTGCCGCCAGACCCGGCGACTCGCGCCCGACATTGACTTCGGGGGCCTCGGGCAGGAGGGCATCCACATCAGGACGGTGGGCCCGGCGCTGATCCTCGCGGGTAATGAACGCGGGGTGCTCTACGCCACCTACTCCTTCCTGGAGGACAACCTGGGATGCCGCTGGTTCACCCCGGACTGCGCCACATGGCCCCGGAAGGGTACGATCAACGTGCCCGAGGTCGACAGGCGTTACATCCCGCCGCTGGAGTTCCGGATGGGCGACTACCCGGTGGCGCGGAACGGCGGCTTCGCGGCGCGCCTGCGGCTCAATGGGGACAATCACGGGATGAGCGAGGAGCAGGGCGGGACCCGAGGAGTCTTGGGGCTGGCCCATACCTTCGCGGCCCTTTGTCCGCCGGAGCGTTACTTCGCGACACACCCCGAGTACTTCTCGCTGGTGGGCGGGAAACGCCAATCGGGGTACGCGCAACTATGTCTCACCAATCCCGATGTGCTGCGCATCTGCACTGAAGGAGTGCGCCGCTGGATTCGCGAGCACCCGGACAAGAAGGTCTTTTCAGTCTCACAAAATGACACCCACAACTACTGCGAATGCGAAAACTGCACAGCGGTCGCTGAGGAAGAGGGTAGTCAGGCCGGGCCGGTGGTGCGTTTTTGCAATGCCATCGCAGATGACATCAAGGACGACTACCCGGACGTGGCCATCGAAACCCTGGCTTACCAGTACACTCGCAAGCCGCCGAAGATCACGAAGCCACGCCCGAATGTGATTATCTGCCTGTGCAGCATCGAGTGCTGCTTCATTCATCCGCTGGGCACCGACCCCTTCAACAAGAGCTTCGCCGAGGACATTCGCGGCTGGAGCAAGATCTGCGACCGGCTCTGGATCTGGGACTATGTGATCAACTACGCTCACTCCATTTGTCCCTTTCCGAACCTGCGAGTGCTGAAGCCCAACATCAACTTCTTCATCAACAATGGCGTGAAGGGCATTTACGAGGAGTCATGCTACTTCACCAGGGGCTCGGAGCTCCAGGAACTGCGCAACTACATCATGGCCAAGACGCTCTGGGACCCGACCTACGACACCGAACGAGCCATCGCCGAGTTCTGCGCGGCGTACTACGGTCCGGCGGCGCCCCATGTGCGGCGGTACATCGACCTGATCCACAACGCCACGCAGAAGAACCCGAAGCTGCACGTCATGATCTATACCCACCCGCGGGAGTACGTGACCCCGAAGATGATCGCTTCGGCCCAGGCGATTTTCGACCGTGCTGAGGCCTCTGTGAAGGACGATCCCGTGCTCCTGCATCGGGTGCAGGTGGCTCGCCTGCCCATCCTCTATGCGGCCATCACACTGGGTACGTCAGGCGCATTCACCGAGAGCGGCGACACCCTGATCCAGCGCCAGGGGGAGAGCGTGGCGGCGCTCGCGGACCAGTTCGAGAAGATAGCGCGAGCCGAGGGCGTCACTGCGGTGCGCGAGGGCGGACCTGATGCCGGCCTCGACGCCTGGCTGCAGTCGGTTCCGCGCCGGCCCGGCGTCTTGCCCATCAAGCGCATCCGCAATGGGCAGCTGGAGGTCAGCGTCCTGCCGGATCTCGGTGGCCGACTCTTCCGGATGAAGCAGGTTGCCACCGGCCGCGATCTGCTCCAGGTGCTGGGAACCGAGACAGCGCGTCTACCCGACGACGGCGGCTATGAGGAGTACAGCGAGCCGGGCTACCGCTCGGCCGGCTGGTCGGAAGTGTACACCGTCAAGGAGCACGGAGAGGGCTTCATTGTGCTCGAGGCCAACCTGCGCAATGGCCTGCGGCTTACGCGGAAGCTTGAGCTTGACCCGGAGCGCCCATTGCTGAAGATCGCATCAACCGTGACCAATGTCTCCGACCAGACTCGCACCAGCGGTCTGCGCGCGCACCCGGAGTTCGCGGTGACCTCGACTGCAGATGCCACCGTGCGGATCCTGGGCGCGGACGGTGCGTGGAGCACTATCGCGCTGGCCAATCCGGCTGATCCCGCCGCCGAGAAGAACGTGTGGCTGCGCGAAAGCGATTGCCCTGCGGGCAAGTGGGCGGTGGTGGATGAGCAGACCGGAGTAGCGATCCTGAACGAGTTCGATACCCGCCAGGTTTCCCACTGCCTTCTCAACTGGAACGGCCGCACGTCCCGGGTCAATCTGGAACTCTTCGCGCCGGAGCGGACTCTGGCGCCGGGCGAAAGCCAGACGATCGAGCATTCGTATGAAGTCGTTGCGCCGGATGACCTGAAAGGCAGGTAGCGTTGCGTCGTGGCGGGACTGCAGTTGGGGCGCGAGACGGGGGGCCTCCCTAACGCGGGAACGCCGCCACCTCCCGCACCCACATGATATTCGGGCGTGCGGCCGGGCCATCTCCCGCCGCCTGTTCGATGCGCAGGCCTTTCACCTCGGTCGGGGCGAAGGCATGCTCCGTGAAGGAGTGGTCGCCCTCCTGCGACACCTCTGCCAGCGTCACTGGTCCGGCATCGGTAAGACCAAACACCGTGAACTTCCGCGAGGTCCACGGCCGACCGCCATCCACGGACCAGTAGATTTGCACCGCGCCAATCTGCCGCACCTGCGGAAAGCTGATCTCAATCCAGTGGGGCTCGCTACGATCGGCGGATGCCCAGGCCTGCCTCGTCCAGTGCAGGCCCTCCACGTCGATAGTGCCATCGATGAGCACACCGGGCGAATAGCCGTCATGCGACGAGTCCGCCGTGACCAGCGCGCCAGTGGATGCCGGCACTGGTGCGTGCACTTGCATGCCTCCTGGTTGGAGCATTATGGCTGGAGTTTCGCCGCGCAGGCCACCGCTGACCTCCCCGAATGGCACAGGCAGGGAGTCCGTACCGAAGTCTAATGCCGGGGCGTGAATTTTGCTGAGAACGCAGGGAGCTACCCTTTGTTCGGAGAACGGTAGGTTGTCACCCAAAACCAATCTCCGAGGGGGTAGCTCCGTGAGCACAGTATCGATAGCGCCGTTGGATGTCAACACGTACGAGCGG